>JAFGHG010000170.1 GCA_016939345.1 Candidatus Omnitrophota bacterium | reverse complement strand
CTGGGATAAAGTTTATAATCGATTCGGGAAACTCCTATTATCTTATCTTCTTCCGGAGCCAGCATTGCTACTGTATATTCATTTCCGGGAATAAACTCTTCTACCAATATTCCTCCGGGATTATCTCTTAACTTATCGGTTATCTGAGTGTAAATTGTCTCTCTTTGATTTATCAATGAAGCAGCATCAATTCCAACACTGGCATCCTCAAAACAAGGCTTAATAAAAAAAGGTAAAGCTATATCGACCTTTAATAGATCATCTATCTCATTCTCATGTCTTATAAGAAATCCTCGAGGTATTGTTATTCCTTCAGAATAAAGTATCTGCTTTGTCTTTAGTTTATCAAGGCAGTCATTGAGGGTCTTTGAAGAATTGCCGGTAAAACAGACATTTGCTTTCTCAAGCAGCCTGGCAAATTCGATCTCAGCTCTGGCATCATCATTAAATCCTTCAAAAAGGTTGAAAACCAGAGGACACTCTCTTTTTAATGCAGCCTGCAGATAATCCTTGTCCGCTAAAAGGTCTTTGGTTATTTTGACTATCCGCGAGTTAATTGCAGACTTTATCAGAGCCTTTGAAACTGCCTCTGCACACCTTAATGCATCTGCAACATCTTTTCTTGCTTGAGGCTCATAAGCAACAGCTATGCAGGCCTTTTGCTGTTGAAAGGATTCTAAGGCCATAATAAATTACAGCGCTTAAAAGCTTCCTCTAAAATCGCCTTTATCAAATCAGAATAGCTCCCATTGTTAAGTGCATAAAGAATAGGCAGGTCGCTATAGCTGGGCGAAAGCCCTGGTAAAGGGTTTACATCTATAATCCTGGGTTCATCGTTTTTGTCTAAACGAAAATCTATTCTTGCCACATCCCGTAGTTCAAGAGCCCTGAAAGCTCTTAAAGAATTCTCCTCTATTTTGGCCCGGATATTTGCTGATATGGTTTTTTGCCCCTCATAGCGCACAACCTCTTTCCAAGCCCGTTTATTCTCGATGGAATAAATAAATTCTTCCTGCTTTACTTTAACAGGGTGTATCTTCATCATCCCCAAAAGGCGCAGACTTTCAGCATTTCCACATACACCGGCTGTGATTTCTTGATTTTGCAGGTATTCTTCAACAACCACAGGCTCATTGTATTTATCAAAGATATAAGCAGCTCTTTCTTTTAAATCGGATAGGTTACCGACTACTGAATTTAAAAATATACCCTTGGAAGATCCTTCCCAGCGGGGTTTTACTATATACTTCTTGTCTTGATTAAAGATTTCTTTTAACTTATCAATGCTGCTAATATCATCTGCTGTATACTGCTCAGGGACCGGGATGCCGGCGTTTTTTAATGCCTGAGTGGTCTTGAATTTATCTAAAGTTACTGCTAAGGTAAGCGCATCAGAGCCCGAATAAGGTATGCCCAGCATATCTAAAACCGCCGGGACTTGAGACTCTCTGTTACGGGATGAACCTATACCCTCAGCAAGGTTTAAGACAAAATCTATGTTCTGCTGGCGGATAATATTGGCAAAATCCTGAGTTTGCTCTATAGCCATTGCCTTCAAGCCGAACTTCTGGATCTGTTCTTTTAAGGAATCTATGGTTTCGATTTCATCATATTCTTCCTGATCGTCATCTATAATCCCGCTGTTGCTGTTTTTATTTTTTAGATTAAAAACAATTCCTACCGATGTTACTTTTGGCCTGCGATTTTTTGTTCCCTGGTCTTGCGAATCCCAGCTGTACCAGAAAGTCTCGTTGTTATAGTTTCTCAGTTTTACTGCTCCTTCGGTAACAGCCTGTATATAATTTGGCCCGACAGGTATCTTGCCTTTGCCCCCAATCCCGTCTATAACAAAAGTCGGCACACACATGCCTCCGGTATGACCCCGCATCTTTTCGATTATCTCGACTCCTTTCCATACAGGAGTCCTGAAATGATTTGTGCCCACTACCGGATCGCATTGAAACAGATAGTAAGGCCGGACGCCTATTTGTTGAAGTTTCTGGCAAAGCTTGGTCATAATCTGCGGACTGTCGTTTATGCCTTTTAAAAGGACTGCCTGGTTACTTAAAGAAATACCGCTAAGCCTTAATTTTCTGCAAGCCTCTATTGATTGGGGAGATATCTCCTGCGGATGGTTAAACTGGACATTTATCCATAGATTAGAATACTGCCTGAAGACCGAACAGATTTCATCGTCTATTCTCTGGGGAAAGACTACCGGAGCTCTTGTTCCTATACGCATGACCTGTATGTGTTTTATCCGGCTTAAAGACTTAAGTATGCGCTCTATCCTTTCTGTTGACAAAGTCAAAGGGTCTCCTCCGGAGATGATTATCTCACGGATAGAAGGATTTTCCTTTATATAAGATACGGCTTTTTCAAAATCTTTAAGCGTGGGTTCGGGTATCTTCTCGTCCCATAGTCTTTTTCTGGTGCAATGGCGACAATACATAAAACAGCGGCCGGTAACCAGAAGAAGGGCACGGTCAGGATAACGATGCACAAGGCAAGATACAGGAGAAGTACCCTCTTCGTTAAGCGGATCAGACATCATCTGAGAATTATTTTCCAGTTCATCAACCGAAGGAAGGCACTGCTTGCGTACGGGATCTTTTTCGTTATGTATATTTTGAATAAGCGACAAATAGTAATAAGGTATGCGCATCTTATATTTCCTTATCACTTCTCTTAATTTAGGACTCTGATCCTGCGGCAATGAAAAGACTTCAGAGATGTCAGCATAGTTTTTGAGAGCCAGTTGATACTCGATTTTCCAGGATTGTTTACTTCTCTTATCTGAAGGCCTAAGGCTATACAGAGATTCTTTGAAATTAGGATTGATGTTTATTTGGGGCGGGAAGGTATTTTTTTGATGAGATACGGCAGAAGATTTACCATCAGCTGATGCAAAATAAATACTCGGTGGCTCATCGTCGCAAGGCAACGATGATAAACCATTATCGGTCTCTTTCATTCTCTTACTCCTTTTCTCTTTCTCCATCGGTTATAAATCTAAATTTCTCGATATCAGCCTTAAAAACATCGATATCCTTGCATTCATCTATGACAACTTTTAACAGCTTTATGCATTCAGTATTTTTGTTTATATGGTAATAAATAGCATTGCCGTCTCGCTTATCGATTATTATCCCCAAAAGCCGCAGCTTAGCCAGATGCCTGGAAACAGTCGGCTGGTTGGTCTCTAAGATCTGGCAGATATCCTTAACCATCACCTCTCGGCCGTAAATCAGATGAAGTATCCTTAGCCTGGTCTTATCTGCCAGTAATTTAACGGTCTTTTGTAGT
>JAFGHG010000009.1 GCA_016939345.1 Candidatus Omnitrophota bacterium | reverse complement strand
CGCTCTCGCCATATTCCCATCTTAGCTCTTCTTCTCAATGCCTGTCAATCCTTTTATTTATATTTTAGGGTCTGACCCCTTTAATGACGCGTACGGGGAGCGACCAATTCAGCCGGATAACAAAGGAGGAGAAAAAATGTTTCAATCCACGCTCCCGTACGGGGAGCGACCTATGTAGTTGATTGAGTATCGGAAAGTCCTTTAGTTTCAATCCACGCTCCCGTACGGGGAGCGACTGATGATACGAAAAGTACCTGTGAGTATAGTGAGTTTCAATCCACGCTCCCGTACGGGGAGCGACTCCTGGAAGGCAGGAACGTTTGTCGTGTTGAACTCGTTTCAATCCACGCTCCCGTACGGGGAGCGACGTAATCGCAATAAGAACAGTTCATGGAACATAAAGTTTCAATCCACGCTCCCGTACGGGGAGCGACCTTGGACAGAACATTAGCGGAACTCGAAGAAGTTGTTTCAATCCACGCTCCCGTACGGGGAGCGACATATCAAAAAGAACAAAATCTTTGACATTTTTATGTTTCAATCCACGCTCCCGTACGGGGAGCGACCCGACTGATTAAATGTCCGTTTCAACAGATCTTTGTTTCAATCCACGCTCCCGTACGGGGAGCGACAGGAAAAATCTAAGTTTCTTAACCACAATTAAATAAATTAAGGTTATTGCGAACCACAAAATAACTACATACAACAAAATGTCACCCTGTATTGAATTTAACTTAAGTCTCGATTTTCAAAGAACAAAAAATGTTTGCGAACCTTAATCGTTTAATATGATTGCTTATGGTTCGCAAACCGGTCAGACAACAAGAGGCCCCTCGAGATCAGGAACCTCTTTTGCTCCGATATGCTCAACTCTCCTTCTCCAATTTGAACCAAGAAAATAAAATCTGAGACTATCGTTTTCTTCATCAATAATATCTATCAGAGTCTGTCTGAGAACAGCCCACTGCGCAGGATCGATGTTACATTCAAAAACAGAGTACTGCACTCGCTGACCATAATTCAGGCATGCTTTGGAAACATGGCGAAGACGTTTTTGACCGCCAGGTTCTGATGTTTTAACATCATAACTCACTAAAACCATCATCAGTTTTTACCCTGTTAGAGATAGGAAGCATTTTAATCTATTTATCAAATATCTTTTGCCCATACCTGACCTTAAATGCCACTCTCTCATATATTCATCAATTTTCCACATATAATCACTCATCTCTAACAGGGTTTACCTCCAAATAAAGACCGGATAACCGTCTATGTCACCGCGCAAATGCCTTGCCAGTAAAAGTGCCTGAAGAAAAAAAAGAAGACCAAGCGGCACTGTTTCCTTCAGATAAGGATGCGTGATATCTTCCTGCTTCCTTTTCTGATAAGCTACAAGAATAGATTTTCGAGTATCATCATCCATGAGAACAGCGCCTGTTTCAGATTTTCTGAATCCTTTCTTTTCAACCTGCATTCGGTTTATCAGCGAAAGAACAAGGCGGTCAGCAAGAAACGGCCTAAATTCTTCCATCATATCAAGAGCAAGCCCTGCGCGGCCTGGCCTGTCTCTATGAAGAAACCCGACACAGGAATCCAAACCGACTGTTTCAAGAGCAGAACGCACATCATGCATAACAAGAGTATAAATAAACGATAAAAGGCAATTGACATTATCAAGTGGCGGTCTCCTGTTTCTTTCATCAAAATAAAATTCTTCTTTCTGGCTGATAATCAAATGATCGAAAACAGAAAAATAAGAATGAGCACTCTCCCCCTCAATACCCCTTAAGGTTTGCAAATCATTATCCTGTTCTAATTTTCTAAGATAAAATGCAAGCCTTTTTGATGCTGTTGCAACTTCATCAGTATTGATTTTATTTTCATGATCCCGCAATGCTCTTGCAAGAACTGTTCGGCAGTTTGCAATTTTTCCAGTCAAAACTGTTTTTGCGATTTGCGCGCAATATGCCGGGTCATCAGCTCTCCGGTATTGTTCTCTTCTCAGCAGGACATTTCCTTTTGTTTTTCCATGAATACCAGCTAAAAACCGGCCGTATTCTGTTAGAAAACTCACAGCCACATTATTTTCAGCACAAAAACCCATAAGAAAAGGGCTCATGGCCACATTGCCGAAGCATACAATACCTCCAAGAGTATGTATAGGCGCCTGCAGGCGCGTTTCTCTTTCTACACTTACAACAACGGTTTCCCCTTCTTTGGAAAGGTATGCGCCCTGTGTCGTGACGAATAATGTGTTGAGGTATTTTTTCATTTAATCAGTCTTTCGATTTCACTCATTGTTTCATTAATCAGATGTGCTTTTACCCATACTTTCTGTTTCTCGTCAAGCGACTCGCCCAGACCCTGCAAAACATTGCGGGATGTAAAATGTTTCTTGATAAACATAATGACCGATTTCAGGTATGTGTTTTTGTCCTGGCTTGTGCGCTCCATGATGAGCGCGTCATTGAGCGAATAACCTTTCTTTAAAAAAAACCATGTGTCATATAAATCGCGGGCAACTGCACCGCGCCGGTTGGTCAATGCAATTATTTTATTGGTTATCAGTGTAGACTCGTCAGCTATCCGCATTGCCACGCCCATGAACCATGCAGGCTTATAGGTATTGTTTTTCCACAAACGCTTATTGAGTTCAATCTTTATATTCGGGTGGCCTTTACCATAATCGAACAGACAGAACAATGTGAAGGACTTGTCATAAAACTCCCGTACATTTCCATGCTGAGAAACTATTTCTCTCAACAATGATGTTTCAGCATTACCAAAAGGCCGCACTATATCAAAATCGAGATCAAATGAAAATCGCGGAAGATTATAAAACAGCGCCGCGCATGTGCCGCCCTTGAAAGCCAAATGCTCAGGAAAAGTTTTTGACATGACAGTTAATAACAACGACAGATACCGCATGTGAGTATCCCTGTCAAACAGTTTGCTCATACCACCGCCTTTGCTTTGTTCTGTACTGTTTTCGGATATCGTGTGCTCAGTTTCAAAAGATATTCCCTGTTAAGTTTTTCCGGGTTGTCCAAATCCGGCAAAAAGCCGAAATAAAAACTGTCCAATACCGCCCGCTCCGGCAAAGCCATATAAACACCATCACGCGCGACAATGCCGGTTTTGTCAAAAAACAATGATCTTTTCATTGCGGAATATGTATAAACAATATCTCCCGCTTTTTTGTGATAATTTATCAAGGCAACAGAGCCGATTTCTCCGCGGGACTGAAAGCTCACACCTGCGGCAGCTAACGCCGCCTGAAAAGAGACATACGACGGCGAGATAATACGATTAGCCAACTCATAAGGGTTGTATCGTTTATTCAATGCGTAATAACCTCTGGTTATACGCATTAAAAGATTTTTTTTAAACATACGGGCTGTATTAATTTTTGCCTTGTGCGCATTCTCGCGCCAGAGAATGCGCATATCCAAAGGTGTAAACACTGTGCGCCCGGAGTCAACAAGAATTTTTAAACGTTCTGAATTCGTCATATATCATGTATTAGTATACTATATTGTATACTTGTATTTCAAATTATAGAATATAGCGTGTTATGTTTCAAGCCTTTTATCAGAATCCTCTACATCAATCATCCTATGGATGTAATTTGCGACTGGTCTGTTCAACTCAAAAGTTCTTGGTATGCATACTTCCATCAGCGAACAGCTTTTGCACTTCTTTGAGTAAACAGGTTTCGGTGTTTTACCTTGTTTGATAAATTCATGCAGTCTTTCGGCAGTTTCTTTTGTTTCATTTCTCAATGCATCATCAAAAATAACATCAAGCCTTCGCCTTGTGCGGCCATAAAATATCGCACCACTGGGTATACTTACATCAAGCATTTCTTCAAGACACATAGCCTGTGCACAGAGCTGAACTTTATCACAATCATCAAGTTTTGGTTTCCCTCTTTTATATTCTACAGGAAAAGGGAACCAACCTTTTCCGTCAGGTGTCCTATGAAATTCAACAACATCTGCTTTGCCATTCAGACCAAGCTCTTTTGAGCGCAGAGGCAGCGCCCGTTCAATGCGAATACCCGGCCTTTTTTCAAATTGTTCCTCATGCGCTTTGTCGTGCATGATTTTGCCCTCTGCCGTAAACAGGTTCTCTTCCCATGTCTGTTCGATATAGGCGAGCGCACACTGCCTCTCGCAGAAAAGGAAGTGCTGGAGAGCTGACAGCTGAATAAAATCGTCTTCTTCGTACACTTACAATTTATCCTCTATATTCACGCCAGAAGGCGCCTGTTTATTAATTTCAACTTTATAATCAGTAAATGCGCGGGCTGGTTTTGAATCATCACCAACGCGAACAACCTTAACAAAATCGAATAACTTATGGGCAGGCGCATTACCAAGGGCGGAATCATGCCTAAAAACCACCAATTTCCGGGCATTCATCTTACCGCGGGCTGCAGAGTGGTCGTGGTCGAACATATTGATAAGAGCATCCCATAAAAGCTTCAAATCTTCGTCGTTGAAACCGGTCTGCTCAGATAAGAAAGCGGAAACGTAACCTTCTAAGCGATACAAACCATAATGAACAATGTTTTTTCTACCAAACTGTCCTGATGCAGCTTTATCACCTTCATCAGTTTCAACGGCTTCTTTGCGCGTATCAGAAGCATTTGTTAAAGCAACTCTTGTTATTGCAATGTCTCGTTGAAATACAGGATCAATAGAGCGGCTAAAATTTAATTGAACAGGCCCACGGACTTGACCACAATTCCATTGTGGTTTTTTTGCCTTTGAATCAATTAAATCTTTATGTTTCTCCTTGTCTTCTCCCTCGATTTTGCCAGTTGACATCACGGCACCAAATGTACGCACATCAAAATAATTAGCGCACATCCATTTTCGAGCGTTCTCTTTTGCGTCTCCATCAGCTCTAATTTTTAGTGCCTCATAAGCCCGTCGTTGCTCATGCGCCAAAATGCCTCTTTCTTTAACATATATCTCGAAACCTTGTTCTACCTTTCCGTCTTTGCATTTGGTTAATGTTACATAATTCCTAACCTTTCTTTTTAAGCATACATCTGTTACTAGACCATGACATGTTTCTGGATCTATGCGCGGCATATTCCCTGAATCAGGATCGCCATTGGGATTGCCGTTCTCCACGTCGAAAAGATAAACAAATTCATAACGGTTTTTTATAGGTGTAGCCATGATTTACTCCTCCTCTTTTTTTTCAGTTTTTTCTGTTTTTTTGTAAAGTTCCTGCTTTTGATGATAATAACCAAGAGCAAACATTCCCTGTTTTTCAAGCGATAAGTGAGAAGGAAATATTTTTAAATTACAAATTATTTCTTCTATCATCTTATCGAGATAGGTGCCAAATGATGATTTTTGAATATGGTGCTGTGCCAGCCGCATAAGTTGTGGAAACACAACTGATGGCGTAGCAGAAGCCGATCCATAGAAACGGTCTTTTATAGTTGTGTTCGCGCCCGGGATTGCATCTTTTTGTGCTTTTTCCAGAACGGCGAACAGCCGCCCCAGAAGATAGCCGTTATCCAACTTCTCTTTATCGAGAACCATGCCAACCTCCTTTGTTTTATTTTTATGAATTCTGCTTCTTCGAAGAAGATATGCTTTTATGAGACATGCGCGCAAGTAACCGACATCCTGCTCAGCCCTGATACGCTCAAGTGTCGCTGTCAACAACGCGCGAGGATAAACCGCGCCAGTCAATATAGACCGCATGACTGAACCAGCTAAAACAGGAGATATGTTATCCTTTTTCCCTTGAACAGCGGTCACATGCAGCAGCTGCCATATTCCCGGGTATTCCGGCTGTTTATCCTCAAAATCACGTTTGATACTCAAGTCGCTAAAATGCTGGCCAATTTTGCGGCTGATATCGTCGACTGTACTGACATGCCAGAAGCGCACAGAAAGACGTTTAGCATTTGGTGATAGCCCAAGAATATAGAATTTCAGATTCTCTGTGCCGGACAATTCTGGTTTTCTGCCATCTCTTACTGCTTCAAGGAATAAACGCAGTCCAGTCACATCCGGTGAAATTTCACGCGGGTCAAGAATATCTTTTAAAAATCCAATAATAGGAGTTTCTCCTTCAGCCCAAAAAACAGTCGTTGCATCGCCAATCTGAACTTTCTGTCTACTTTCTTTTCTTAGAAAATAGTTTAAAAGTGTAGTGTAATTAAACATCGCCTCTTCACTAATAGGAGCGTTATAGCTTTGTTCCTTAGCATAAGAACAGAAAGCCGGAAGATTGCACGAGATGATGTCTGCTCCTGTTAATTGTGAATTCTTGACTCCTTTTATGCTGTTATGCAACCGAGCTATAGAAATTTTTTTTCCTGTAACTAAGCAGAAAGCTTTAATTTCAGAATCTTTCGATTTATAATAATCCAACCATGCTTCTTTTACAGTAGGTCGCTCATGTATGTATCGTCGCTCATTATCTAATCTAAAAACAATTTTTGAACTCGCAAGCTCTTTCCATATAGACCAACACATAGACGTCTCAAGATTATTAGGATTCCACGAATCAATAAAACTCAGTACGGCCTTCATCCCTATATCTTCAATATTGTCCCCAATCTTATGGTGTAGATATTTGAATTCTTTAAATGTCTTTTTTCCTCTACTTGGATCTTTTACCTCTTTTTCCTTATCCTCGCTGTCCCGCCCAAGCACATAGCCTGTATTATCACACAAAAAGTTAGCTGCAATATTTACTGAACGTTTTACGGCTTCAGGAACAATCACTAACTTAGATGCTCTATTTTCATCACGCAAATCATTTACTTGTAATAATTGGCCTTGAGGATTTAAAATAAATTCAAATTGCACCTTTTCCCGGGAAAATCCGAGAGCAGGAATATCTTCCTGAGGATTATCTTTTAACTGTTTATAATGATCATTTAATGCTTGTATAATCATGACGCATCCCCCTCTTTGAATTGCGGCACGTCAATAATACCATCCACCATACGAGGCCTGAAAAACTTTGCTTCCATATTGTTACTAAAATCTATGTCATGAAGCATCCATCCAAGATCTACCTCGCCTTTTAGATTTGATTGTGGAATATCACCATTGACAGGCTCAAAGTTGACCGCAAATTCGCGACATCCGAAATATGGCCTGTGAAAGCATTGTCCCTTTTCAACACGGCGGTTGAACATATTCAAATGCTTCCCTTCATTATTGTCTTCTTCTCCCATGATTTCAAAGTGCGCTTCAATGACATAACATACATCACGAAGAACCAAGGCTGCTCGCTGCTGACGGTCGTTTTCAATAAATAATTCAAGTACGCTTTTGCTATCTTTCATAGCTGTTGTAATGTTTCGCAAGGGTATCTTACTGCCCACCTCATTGCGACGTATGTTTTCAAACCGTATTGGATTTAGAACATGAATGCGGTCTATCACCCACCGAATAAACGGTTTCCAGTAGATGGCTTCTAAAATTCCCCGTGCGGCTGAAGGTGTCATCACATCGTAGCTCACACGCTCTGCTTTCATTTCTGGCCTTGTAAAGCATGCATAATCGCCCCAAACCTTTAGTTTTATTCCATACATGAGTCCTCCTTTCCTAACAAATATTACCTTCTATATTTCTGAAATACGGATCATTCCAATCAAGACCGATATCAGGTTTATAAAGATGATCATTAATAAGTATATAATAATGTTCATGCACGGCCTCGAGAGCAACAAGGCCAAGTTTTTTAATAACATCAGGAAAGACCTGCACAGTATATCGCTGAAGTTTACGCGCTACGCCTCTTGAGTCAGATGCCTTTAAAGCATGTATGAGTCTTTTTGCCTCGTCATTATAAGGAATAACAATACTCTGTGTCCCATTTTCAATCATGCGGAAATCTTCTCCTGCTGTCTTGAATGGAAAATTACAGGAACGAACACCCTCTGCAAAACGGGATATTATCTGGTGTCTATCAAGCTGGTTCCCATGACGCCAATATAAATTCTTGAAATATTCATGCACGGCTTTAAGAGAAAGAATATCATCAAAATTGCGGATTATTCCTTCTGCTTCTTCTGCTGACTGCCGGAGATAGCCTGGAGGATTAGCATTTTCCGGCATAAAGACATAAACCTTGCCGTCATTTCCCAACTTTCCCTCACGATTGCACCTGCCGGCTGACTGGGCAATGGAATCAATGCCCGCCAGAGCTCGGAACACAACAGGAAAATCCACATCCACACCGGCCTCTATGAGCTGCGTGCTTACGACCCGGCACGGTTCAACTTCTTTGAGGGCAAGGCGTATGCGGTCAAGGACTTCTGTTCTATGAACAGGACACATAAGCCCGCTCAAATGGAAGAGACCGGTTTTATCCTGAATGGCATCGAATATCTGCCGGGCATGCTTACGCGTATTGACGACGCAGAGAACCTGCCTATTCCTATTTCCGCTAATACGTTCTGCTAATTCAACATTAGATATAACCGGAAGTCTGCTCACCATAACCCGCCTCAAGGACTGATAAAGATCATCCGGGCGATTGATTATTTCCCTTATCCCCTCAATACCATATCTAAATTCATCGCTTTTCCCCAAAGCCGGCTGCGTAGCACTGCAAAGCACCGCCGTTACTTTGTAATTAAGGGCTAATTCTTCTATAGCGGCCATACACGGACGAAGAAGATCAACAGGCAGCATCTGGGCCTCATCAAAGATAATGACACTGTTAGCAATGTTATGCGCCTTGCGGCACTTGGAAGTGCGGTAATGAAAGAGGGTCTCAAAAAACTGAACGTTGGTCGTGACGATAAGAGGAGCATCCCAGTTCTCGGCAGCGAGCTGGGCTTTATAGGAATCTTCTGTGAATTCAAAATTCGAATGATGTTCAAGAACTGCATCATCACCGCAGATACGCTTAAAAACGTCCGCATTCTGTTCAATAATGCTTGTATAAGGGATAACATAAATCACCCGCTGCATTCCGTACTTTTTGGCATGCTCCAAGGCAAAAGATAGAGATGAAAGCGTTTTTCCTCCTCCTGTAGGAACTGTCAAAGAAAACAGGCCAGGAGTTTCTTTTGCCTTATACAAACACTGTTCCAGCACTTCGCGGCGCTTGCGGTTGACCAATGAATCCGGCGAATTTTTGATAATACTGTTAAGCTCCTTTTGAACCTTGTCGTATAATTCAGTCAAGGAATCATATCTACCTCGCAGTGAACTATTCTTCTTATTCATAAATGCTTCTGTATCGAGGAAATCAGCATCCACAAGGCAGGAGAAAAGCATTCGCACAAAGAATTGAAGGCGAAAAGCCAAAACTTCAGGAGAATCTCTCTTCGTTAATTGAGCGGGTAATTGAACCTTCGGAATGGATTCATAAATCGTGCGGGGACATACAGAATAATCAGGAATATTGAGATTCTCTAACCTCCTATGCAGACACGCTCCGTTTGCTTGTCCGTCAAGCAGTCCGGCATGATGGCCTGCAATAAGATAAGCAAGCAGTTTGCCCAATCCGTCAGTAAAACGCTTGTTTATTTCCTGGGCTCCGGCAGAAGAATGATCAGGACCGCGATGTATTTCTGAACTTGTTTCATCACTATTTGTTTCAGCCAGCATTTCTTGGAATGCGTTGGAGTATTTTCCTATATCATGCAGTAGGCCCGCAGCATAGGCCATATCTCCTGCGCCGAATGGCTCAGCAAATCTCTTTGCAAGTTCAGCTACATTTTTTAAATGGTCTTCCAAGGACTGCCATTTTTCCCGCGGCTCCCCGGGAAGGCTGTGGGCATAATACATTTTGTTTTTATTCTTTTTACCCATCTGTAGTCTTTTATTATTAGCAAAAATTAACGAAATGCTCATTTCTCCAACTATTTGTTGGAGTTTTTATGAAAAATGCTAACCTGTATCCTCCTCGAACCCCATAGCCATGAGAAAACCCTTGGAACGTTCAGCCAACGGATAGCGGGAAACAATGTTATGAAATCTTTTGCTGTGGTTGGGCTCTATGAGATGCGCCATTTCATGAACGATGATATAATCTCTCACCCATTCAGGCATTTTGGCTAATCTATGAGAAATGAGAATTGAACCGTTGGAGACATTGCAGACTCCGTATTTTTTATCTTGATTCGTTGTGTATGCTATGGATGAAATTTCCAGTCGGCCTGCAAAATATTTTTTGTTGAGCTTTTCAGCGATTTCTTTCAGGTTGTGATTTTTGTTGAGCTCTTTACGGAGTTTTCGCTTAGTAATCCGCTTTTTGAATTTGCTGATGATATTCTGGAGTTCCTGCTCGGAAATATTCTGGGGTGCCTGAACGTGCAGGATGCCTTGCTCTAAATAAGCGTTCACTGTTCTGACGCGGTTCGGGCTTCTGTGTATTTTGACATCCTGAATTATCATCTCTCAATTTTGTCCTTATTCATAACGTCTATCGCCTCTATACTTTCTTCCTCAAGCCACATATTGATGCGCTCTTTTGTTCTGTTTTCCTTGAAGAGAAACCATTTCTGTCTTTCCTCAGGATAGGCGGCCAGAATATTTTTAAACCTCCGGAAAGCGCCTTTACCGTCTAAAGCAATGACGAGCTTTTCAGACAGGGAAGGGTCTTCAACGGTATTCGCGAAGTCTGCCATATCGTTATAATCTGAACGGGTCTCCCGTTCAGGAATAGCTATGTATCTTTTGGGATTTCTGTCTACTTCTTCATAAAATGCTTCCTGCTCATTCATTTCAGAAAATTCTGAGATGAAAATCATCCTGTTTTCTTCTGTATCCCAGTAATACTGATGCTCCACACTACAGTTTTCAAAAGCATCCATCAGTTCATCCATTGGAATTCTTACTTTTTTCATAAGTTTTATCTCCCTCAGCATCTTTTGTACTTTTTTCCGCTTCCGCAGGGACAGGGTTCGTTGCGGCCGGTTCCCCGTTTTTAATTTCTCTAACCTGACTGCTGATAAAGCAGAAGTATCTGCCCGTAGTGCTGATAGATTTTTACATAAAAACTCCTTGATGGAAAGAAAAGACCTATCGATTCGCCCCCCTATAGATAAATGTAATAATCTTAATATTGGAGGCAGTATGTGTCAAAAGGAAAGATTTAAGCTAGCGGCTCAGTGTCTTCAGAGAGTATTTTGAGATACTGCTCATAGCTGAAGAGACGATTGCGTTTCTGGCCGGTCAGCTCTTTGACAAGACCTCTTTCTGTCATGCCATCAAGCACTTTGAATATCGTGCTTAAGGAAAGGCCTGTCGCTTTCCTGATGGCTGATGCGGAAATGACCGGTTTTTGAGCCAGAACATTCAGCACCCGCAATG
>JAFGHG010000169.1 GCA_016939345.1 Candidatus Omnitrophota bacterium | reverse complement strand
ATGACGAGGAGCCTGCTTATTCCTGGGGTTTAGAGCTTGAAGAAGGCGATCTTGCAGGAGTAAGAAGAGGTTTTTTGACTGTCGGTTTAGGACAGAAACAAGAAAGCCTGAAAACAATAATCTTTTTTTCCAATGAGGATTAGAAATTCTTTGACCCTAGTAGAGATTATGGTGGCAGTGACAGTCTTTGCCCTGCTTTCTCTGGCGCTTTACATGCTTTTGCATACAGGCATAGATGTCAGAAAAAGAATAAACAACCAGCAGGATTATGCTCAGCAGATATACCTCCGCCTTGAATTAATTTCCCGGGAAGCCCGCAACATCATAGTATTTAAAAAAAAGGATCCAGAGTTTTTAGCTTTTGAAGGCCGGTCTAATGCCTTTAAATTCAATGCCCTTTTATTTGACTATCAAGCATCAAGTCCGGTAATAAAGAACATAAAATATGAGTTTAGTTCTGGCAACATGCTCAAGACTATATCAGGGCCCTTAAACCATGAGACAGAAAAAGAATTTGTTTTCATAGATAAGATAAGCGACCTAGCCTTTTATTATTTTGATGAGTCAAAACCCGAAGGCCAGAAATGGCAGGATACTTTTCAGTATCAGGCTGATCCGGGAAACCTGCCCAGAGGTATTAAGATTGAAATGAAATACCTGGATAAGACCGGTAAAGAACAGTCTATAAATAAATATATCTATATCAGTAAAAAACCTGAAATTTGATGCAAGACCAGCCGATTGTAACTTTAATGAAAAAAGAAGGGAAAAAAGCCTTTTTTCTCGTATTTGCACTTTGGCTGATGCTGATTCTTTCTTTGTTTTGTTTGGGGTTGGGGTTTAGGACATATATCTCTACCAGGAAAACAAAACTTATTTTAAACAATACAAGAAGCTTTTATTTAAGTTTCTCAGGTATCAAGATAGGCCGCGGCCTATTGATAAAAGATAAAGACGATAGCCTGTCTGACCACTTGGGCGAAGATTGGGCCAGAAGCCCTTCGTTTGAGTCAGAATACCGTTTTACTTCTCCTTTTTCCGAGGGCAGTTTAAAGGTAATGATTTCTGATGAGTCAGCCAGGATCAATATAAATAAAGCAGACCCCACAATTCTTAAAACTTTATTTTCAGGTCTGGAAAATTCCCAGGAAGCAGTTGAGAGCTTTTTATATTATTGCGGAAAAGCAGAAAGTTTTGAAACTGATGCCAGCAGAAAAGGAGAGGAGTTGTATGTTTTAGAAGAATTATTATTAGTACAGGGTATAGACTTAGAAGCCTATGATTCCTTGAAGGATTTCATTACTGTTGATACCAGCGATGCAAAAATCAATATAAACACCGTAGACAGAAGGTTGCTTAACTCTTTGATAGACAGTCTGGGCCTGCTTGATCCCCAGGCAGCCAAGGCTGAAATCTTTGATGTCCTGGATAGAGAAGAAGGATATTTCGGTCCGGGCCGGGATATGTTTCCTCCGGCGGCTTTACAGGAGGATGATAAAAAGAAGCTGAGTAATTTATTTAAGACAAACACGGATATTTTTCGTATAATAAGTGAAGCAGAGGTAAGAGGTTGCAAGAAAAAGATTACTTGCGTAGTTGACCGCAACAGAGACCGTTTAGAAACCCTTTACTGGTATGAAGAATAAGAATTTACTGGTTTTGGAATTCAATAAACAGAGCCTAAAGTTCTGCCTTTTCCAGGGCCCTGAGAGGAAAAGGCTGGTCAAAGCCTTATCCAGCGAAAAAATAAAAAATAATGATTTTTCTTCTGCGGCAAATGAGGTTTTAACCAGGTTTTATAAAAAAGAAGAAACAGAAGTATCCATATCGCTTTCGCGCTATTTTTTTTTAATGAGATATTTAAAGCTGCCTTCGCTTGACCCTCAGGAAATAGACAAGATGCTTTCCTTCCAGCTGTTCAAGACAATTCCTCACACCCTTGATGATGTAATATATGACTATGTAGTGTTTGACCAATCACGGGAATTTTCTAAGGTTTTAGTTTTCATCATCCAGAAGAACAAACTCGGCTCCATTCTTGGTTTTGTAAAAGAATCAAGATTAACCCCCCTTTCGATAACAATCAGCAGCCAGGGCCTTTTTAACTGGCTTATGTTTGCCAAATACCCTGCTCTCAGCCCCAGTAAAGACCCGGCAGCCATTATCGATATTAATAATGACTGCGCAGAGCTTTTGATTTTTCATAAGAAAAAGATCCTTTTTGCCCGCAGCTTTGATTACAGCAGCCAGAAGCAGCTGCTTGAAGAAATCAACCATAGTCTGGCTATATTTCAGAAAGAGTTCGGTTACCAAAAATTATCAGAGGCAGTTTTTACCGGCTTAGAAAAAAAAGAGCTGATAAACTCGATATCTTTTGTTAAAACTTCATATCTGCCCTGGGCTGGCAATTTTGATTTTGATAAAGCAATAAATCTAGATATAAGAAAGGGAGAAAGCTATGCATCTGTTTTGGGCCTGGCTACAGGAAGAGAAAAGGATGATTTCAATTTTTCACCGGAGTTTGTGGCCAGAGCAAGTCTGCAATTAGCTTCACGGCAAAAATATAACCAGTATTTTTTTACCGGCATGCAGTTATTGTGTATTTTAATAATGCTTTTTTCAGTTTATCTTATCGACCGCAGACAGTATCTAAGGTTCCTTAACCATAAACTGACCGGGGAGCAGGGAGAAGTCCAGGGTCTTGACCTTTTAGCTTCAAGATTAAAGGTCTTGGATCAGGAATTTTTAAAAAAGCCTTTTTTCTCAAGGATGTTTTATGAACTGGTTTCTAATCTGCCTTCAAATATCCAGTTTACCCTTTTAGAAGTCAAGGAGAACGATGAGCTAACCTTAAAGGGTTATGCTGATGATATTTCTGAGGTGTTTAAAGTAGTGCAGGTTCTCAACAGTCTTAAGCTTTTTGACGAAGTAAAGGTTAAATACGCAAGCGAGATCAAACGCCAAGGCAGGGTCAAAATAGAGTTTTATATTTACGGCGAAAGAAACAAGAGAGGATGAAAAAAAGGGAATTTACTAAAAGAGAAAAGTTTATTTTTTCTCTGACAATTAT
>JAFGHG010000168.1 GCA_016939345.1 Candidatus Omnitrophota bacterium | reverse complement strand
GTTTTAAGTTCTCAAAATGATAAGGCTTTTCTATGAATGTGATCCCACTGCTCATAGAATTTAAAAAAAGTTTTCTTTTGTTATCCTGAGCTTCCATAAAAAGACATACACAGGATTTACCCATTGAAGCTATTTCTGTAACCATAGAAATACTTTCTCCGGTAACAAAAACAATATCAGCCAAACTGCTGAAACCTTCAAAAACAAAATCGTGATTTGTCTCGTTAGCAATAACCAGCGCCTCGGTCAAAGAAAACAACTTAAATTCCTTCTTAATATGCTCCTGCCCTTCTTCCGGAGTCCTGCGGGATGTGCTTATAAGGACTCTATAATTATTTTTTATGGCCAGGTCTTTCAACTTAGGCATTAAAAGTTTAAAATTATCCATAAATTCATTGCTCTCGTTGACCGGCCCGCCTAGAAAAAGGGCTATTTTTTTGTTATCACTTAAATTAAAAAACTTTTTACATCTTTGGGCCTTCTCAGCCAATTTATCAGGATAAAAAAGGGCCCCTTTTATAATGACCGCATTATCGGCAAAAACCCGGTCATGTTCGGGTATTATCGCCAGGTCGAACTTGCTTAAAGATATATTAGGCCTTAATATAACGGCTGATTTTGCCCCAAGGTAAGATGAAAGGAATCTGTTAATCGCAGCTGAGTAGCTTCCTGTACTTATTACTATATCTGCATAAATATTTTTTAGTGATTCAAAGCTTTCTTTAGTCAAAAAAAGAGAAAGATACCTGAAAGCAATCAAAGTCTGTCTTGGGCAAAATAAAGCCAAGATATCAGCCAAAAGTCTCAAATATTTAGATTTATATTTTATATCGACTGTTTGGCTGTCAATCTGAAACTTGCTATTCTTTAAAAAAGAAACCAAAGCCTGGGACTGTTTATGATGCCCTGATTTTCCATCACTAAGGACTACTACCTTTCTGTTAAGTTTATACTTAAAGCGCTTAAAGCACCAATAATATTCCCAAGGATTTTTAGTCAAATAATCTTCATAAAGCCTATTTAGGTGGCTTAAGACCTCCTGGTCGCTCTTATCAGCGGCTTCAATCGGCTTGCCTACTTCCAACCGAAAAGAAAGACCTTTTTCACGGTATGAAAAACAGGGATAAATCTTTTTATTAAATTTCCTGGCCAGATATACTGCACCTCTAGGAGTGGGAACGATATGGTTGAAGAAATTAACGGCTAAAGCGTCGTCTTCTACTCCCTGGTCTATTACCATACCTATAAGATAGTTGCTTTTTATGCATTTAATAAGCTCCTTTATGGAAAAGCATACTTGCATACCTTCTTTTTTTCGTAATTCGTTTAAGAAGCGGTCGAAATGCTCTTGCTTCTGGTTTTGAGCTAAAATAGCGTATTTGTATTTCTGGGCAAGGAAACAATTAATAAGCTCCCAGCTACCGGAATGTATTCCCACGCATATGCCCCCTTCTTGCAATTTATCAAGACAGCCTTTGATTTTAACCCGGCCGTACAGCCTCGGGGCTATCAGGCTCTCAATCAGGCTCATGGCAAACAAAGAAAAATTTTTTCTGATAATAGAAATTATCTCCTGGTTGTTTTTACCGGGAAATATTGATTTGATGTTTTTAAAGGCTAAATGCCTGCGCTTGCCGCTTGAATAAAAAATTATCCCAGTAAATCCGCCTAACAGAACCAATAAAGGTTCGGGAAGCCTTATGATGATTTTTTGAATAAATTTGATAAATTTATAGGCCATTTATTTTTTTATAAATAGTTTCAAGAAGGCAATCTTCATCATCAAAAACCAGGCTTATCTCCATAATATATATATTAAGCCCGTATTCTGTTTTGGGCAGATGAAACTTATCTTTGTGTGTTATGACAAGGTCTTTTAAGCCTTCATCTAGCAGGCCGGATTCTAAAGATTTATATTCCTGCGGAGATAACTCATAGTGATCCGGGTAAGCCAGTTCCTTCTTAAGGTTCATGCCGGCAGCCTTAAGCTTATTAAAAAAGCCCTGAGGATAGCCTATAGCAGTAAAAGCAGCTATATTTTTTCCCCTGAAATGTTCAAGGTTATAGCTTCTGCCTTTAAAATCTGTAAACTTTTTTATATGGTACTGACAAGCAAAAATCTTTGTCTCAGGATTGATTTGGGTTATCAGCTGCCTTAAAGGAAGAAAATCATTTATTTCATTAACGTGATTTATAATGACCACATCGGCTCTTTTAAGGGAACTTAAGGGTTCACGAAATATATAGGCAGGAATGAGTCTTTGTCTTTTTCTGAACTCTCTTGCCCCCATTATGACTATATCAACATCTCTTTTTAGCTTTCGGTGCTGAAAGCCGTCATCAAGTATAAAAACATCAAATAAATTCTCTTTCTCCTTTGCCAGGGCAAGCCTGTTAACCTGAGTAAATACGTTCTCTATATGTTCCTTGATGAGTTCATTTTCATCCTCACCGTAACCCCGGCGCAATATGGCCGCCCTTTTAATCTTGCTAAGCTTGTTATACAGCCAGATCGAAACAGGCGTTTTCCCGCTGCCGGACCATGAGATATTTCCTATGCTTATAACTTTTGACTTTGACTTACCGCTTTTTAAAACCCCTTTTTCATACAAAAAATTTCTTAGAATAACCGCTAACCAGTAAACACCTGACAGAAATATAAAGAACCAGTTTAAAGGTATAAGCAAAAATGGCTTTCTATCTCTTTCGATAAAATCTAAATACCATTTTTTTAATCCTAAGCATAACCTTCGGTCAAGAAAAAGCTGAAGCTTGTTGGCTTGGTATGAATGCCAGCATACAGGCTTCTGCATCAAGGCATCCAATATCAACCCAAGATTGCTATCAAGAGAGTTTTTTTCATTTTCGAATACTTTCGCGCAATTACTCTGCAGGGTCTTTCTTGAACCCTCATCTGTTAAAAGCTTCTCGATATTATCCTGGAGTTCTTTATAAGTAAGGACTTTTATTCCAGCATCCATCTCCAGGACCGTCTTCTCAATATCCAGAAAATTACTCATATCAGGGCCGAAAAGCGTAGGCTTTAGAAAATATACCGGCTCTAATATGTTATGGCCGCCAGAATTCGAAAAACTGCCGCCCACAAAACAAAAGTCGCTGAGCGACAAAAAATAAATCAGATCTCCTATGGTATCAAGTATAAACACGGAATCTTCGCTGTAAGTCGTATTTTTAATCTCGCTTATTCTCACCGGTGTAAAACCTTTTGCTGAAATTAATTTTTCTATGACCGCTGCCCTTTGAGGGTGGCGGGGAGCAAGCAGGAGAGCCATGTTAAAGCCCCTTTCCTTGATGCTTTCGTAAATATCGATAAGGGCTTCTTCCTCGGGCTCGTGGGTGCTGGCAGCTGCAAACAGAAACCTCTCTCCCGGCTTAAGTATCGGCGAATAATTGAATTTTATATTTATTAATTTTTTCTCATTCACATTAAATGCTTCAAATTTCATGTTTCCGGTAACCCTGACGATTTTTTTATCCGCACCTAGGTATATAAATTTTTTATAATATTCCTGGTTTTGGGCTCCAATCGCAAAGCAGTTGTTGAGTATTGGTTTAAACAGTTCTCTTACTGCTTTATAGCGTTTAAAAGCCTTATCGGAAATCCTTCCATTAACTATAACTATGGGGATATTCTTGCTAGAAAGATGCCTGTAAAGATTTGGCCAGATCTCGGTTTCAACCGCTATAAACAATTTAGGCTTAACTTTTGAAATAACTCTTTTCACCACATAAGACAAGTCAAAAGGTAAAAATATAATCTTGGCAAGATGAGAGTATTTTTTACAGGCAAGAATATTGCCAGTTAAAGTCGTGGTGGATATTAATATGGGGCAGTCAAAGACTTCCTTGAGGCGTTTCAAAAATCCCTCGATAAGGTTAACCTCGCCTACGCTGACAACCTGTATCCAAATCGATTCATTGGCTTTTAAAGCCTGGATAAAACCTAATTTCTGTTTAAGAGCTGTAAGATTTATTTTTTTTCTCCAAAAATAAACCGGCAAATAAAAAGTTAGACCGGTAATAAAAACAAGGTCATAAATTAAATAAAAAAACCAAGGACTTTTTAGCTGTATTTTTTTTAAAAAAATTTTTAACATATTAACATATTTATTATCTGGCTCTCGGGTGCGCCCTTTGGTAAACATCTTTAAGGGAATCAACGGTAAGGTGAGTATACACCTGAGTCGTAGAAATACTGGAATGGCCGAGCAGCTCCTGGACGCTACGAAGATCGGCACCCCTGTTCAGTAGATGTGTAGCAAAAGAATGTCTGAAGGTATGCGGAGAAACAGATAAGGAAAGGGCGCTTTTTTTGATATACTTATTCAAAATAAGCCTTACCCCTCTATCAGATAAGCGTCTGCCTCGCTTATTCAAGAACAAAGCCTGACTGCTGTCGCTACGCAGGTCTAGATAAGATTTGATACTGATTACTGCCGGTTCTCCCAATGGAAGCAGCCTCTCTTTCCTGCCCTTTCCTTTTACCTTGACCATACCGGCGATAAGGTCGACTGATTCGATGTTCAAACCGACCATTTCTGATACTCTAGCCCCGGTTGAATAAAGAAATTCCAGAATAGCTTTATCTCGTTTACTTAATAAATCCTGCCCTTGGACAAGCTCAAGCAGGGTTTTAACCTCTTTTTCAGTTAAGAATTTTGGCAGCTGCTTGCCGAGACGCGGATATATAAGGGTGGAAGCCGGGTTGCTCTCAACAATACCTTCTCTTAATAAAAACCTGAAAAAACTTTTTAAAGTGGAAATCTTACGAGATAATGTTCTCTTGTTTAATTGTCTTTCACTGAGAGCGCTAAGGAACTTTCTAAGTAAAAAATAATCAATTTTTTTTATATCTTTGCCTCCCCGTGAGCTGATAAAAGCATCAAACTCAGACAGGTCTTTTTTGTAATTTGACGCTGTATGGCCGGAATAGTTTTTCTCAACCGTTATATAATTAAGAAATTTATCGAGGTAAAAAGAAAAAGGGATCAAAGAGCCCCTCCTTTTTTTTAAAAGAGATTTTTGCCTGCAATCAACCGACAAGCATGCCTAAAACTATCAACCCTAAAACGCCGACAAAGATTATAAGATTGAATATTACTCCTAAAACAGCAAAAATTTTCTTGCGGTTTTTCTGGAAAAGCCCGGCTATGCCCAAGCCTCCTCCGACTAAACATAAACCAAAACCGGCGATAAGAAACAGACCTATAAGCATAGCTTCTAATGAATCCTCACTCATTCCTCCGGGAGTGTTCATTTCAAAATAGCCAGCAAAAACTATCAGTATAAAGTCTCCAATACCGACGATAAGCGAGATGATAAAAGATGCTATCCCGAAAGACGAATGTTTTAAAGGTGTTTCCTGGCCATGGTAATGCTGCAAATCACTGTACATAGACCTGCCTCCTTTCTACTTGTCTTTACCTGGTTAATTTTGATCGACATTATTTTCATCCCTTGAATCATCTTCGTCCGGGAGCGTGCGGGAAGTATAACGACACTCAGGAAAAGTACTGCAGCCATAAAAATTCTGCCCTCGCCTGTTCCGTCTCTCGACCAATTCACCTTTTTTACATTGAGGGCATTTAACTCCGCTGGTGATACTTTCGCCGTAACGGCATTTTGGAAAATGCTCGCAACTCAGGAAACGGCCTCTTCTTGACCATTTAATCACCAGCCTTCCTTTACATTGAGGGCAGAATTTATCGGAAAACTCTACCTCTTTGGTCGCTGATGCTAAGACTTCATCCACCTTTTTTTTGAAGTCAGGATAAAATTTGCTGAGCATCTGGTGCCATTCAACCGCTCCGCTTTCAACCTTATCCAGACTCTGCTCCATAAGGGCTGTAAAATTTTCATCCATTACCCGGGAAAAAGACTTAACTAAAAGATCACAAACCTTGATCCCCAGATCTGTGGGGATAAAACTGCGTTTTTCTCTTTTAGTATAGTTTCTT
>JAFGHG010000167.1 GCA_016939345.1 Candidatus Omnitrophota bacterium | reverse complement strand
TGGGTCGAACCGATGCCAGGAAGAATTATGCCTCCAAGATAATCGCCTCCTGGTGATAAAAAATCAACGGTTATAGCCGTACCGAAATCAATGATTATCCTTGTTCCGGGGAAAAAAACCTTTGCCGAGTATGAAGCGATTATCCTGTCGGTTCCTGCCTGGTTTTTGGCGTAATGGCTTTTTATGGGTATATCGATGTCTTTACCGGCGATGATAACCTTATTTCCTAGCGAGGCAAACATTTTAGTGACTATTGGAACTACTGAGCAGATTAATAATGGCTCGTTAGGAAATTCTTTTAGTATTTTTAATAGTGTTTTTTTAGATATAAAGGCGGTAGGTACCTTTGCTTCTTTTAATAACTTGTTCTGTTTAAACCAAGCTAAATTGATTAATGTATTTCCAATATCTACTGCTATCATGTAATTACATTATACCTTTTTAATAAAAAATATAAAAATCTTAATCTTTTAATCTCAAAGCCGCCTTAAGATCTTTTATTTTATCGCGTAACTCAGCAGCCTTTTCGAAATGAAGGTTCTTGGCAGCTATAAGCATTTCTTTTTCAAGTTGGGCCAATGCCTGAAGAGTATCAATTTCAGAATCATCAAAGCCTAATCGTTTATCAAAGTGCTCTTTTTGATTAAAGTAAATTTCAATACCCTGGCTAAAGCCTTTTTTTATTGATTCAGGCTTTATTTTGTTGTCAGTGTTGTATTTAGCCTGAATAGCCCTTCTTCTGTTGCTTTCGTCTATGGCTTTTCTCATTGCCCCTGAGATCCTGTCGGCATACATGTATACCTGGGCATTAATATTACGTGCGCTTCTGCCGGCAACCTGGATCAATGACGTAGCTGAACGCAGAAAACCTTCTTTATCAGCATCAAGTATAGCCACAAGAGATACTTCTGGCAGGTCAAGGCCCTCGCGTAAAAGGTTCACTCCGACTAAGGCATCAAATTTTTTTTTCCTGAGATCGCTCAATATCTTTGCTCTTTCTATGGTATTAATCTCAGAGTGAAGATATGTCACTTTCAAACCAGAATCAATAAGATAGGAGCTTAGCTCTTCGCTCATTTTTTTTGTTAAAGTCGTTACCAGTGTGCGTTCATTTTTTTCGCTTCTTTTTATTATTTCAGCAGCCAGATCATCTATTTGGTTTTCGGTTTTTTTGACAATGATCTCAGGATCAAGCAGTCCTGTAGGCCTGATAACCTGCTCTATTATTCTGTTTTGGGATAAGTTTATTTCGTAAGGCCCGGGGGTGGCAGAAACAAAGACCATTTGACCGGTTATATCCATAAACTCATTGAATTTTAACGGACGGTTGTCCAGGCAGGAAGGAAGCCTGAAGCCGTAATCGACCAATGTGGTCTTACGCGACTTATCACCTTCATACATACCTTTTATCTGCGGTATGGTCACATGGCTTTCATCGATAACAGTTAGAAAATCGCCGGGAAAATAATCAATAAGGCAGTAGGGCCTTGATCCTGCAGGCCTCTGGCTGAGATGTCGTGAGTAGTTTTCTATGCCGTGGCAATAACTGCATTCGCTAAGCATTTCTAGATCAAAAAGAGTTCTTTGCTTAAGACGTTGAGCCTCGAGGAGTTTCCCGGAGGTTTCCAGATGCTGAAGCCTCTCTTCTAATTCTTTTTTGATTGTTTTTAAGGGCAAGCTTAAATTATCTTTAGCAATAATAAAATGTTTAGCCGGATAGATGCCTATTTTGTCGAATTGCGCAGTTTTTTTTCCGCTTAAGGGATTAAACTCATATATCTTATCTATCTTGTCTTCAAGAAATTCAATCCTGAAAGCCTCTTCAGCATAAGAGGGAAATATATCTACTATGTCTCCCCTGACCCTGAATTTACCTCTTGCAAAATCAATATCGTTTCTTTCGTATTGGATTTGAGCAAGGCTTTTGAGCAAATCTTCAATAGTTCGGGGTTCAGATACTGTAAGCCAAAGAGTCATATTTTGGTAATCTGAAGGAGAGCCTAGATTATAAATACATGAAACTGAAGCCACTATTAGAACATCGCGGCGCATATTCAATGAGCTTGTTGCCGCTAAGCGCAGGCGGTCAAGCCGGTCGTTTATTGAGGCATCTTTTTCTATGTAAGTGTCGGTTTGAGGTATATAGCTTTCAGGCTGGTAATAATCATAATAGCTTACAAAATATTCTACTGAATTTTCAGGAAAAAAATCTTTAAATTCCGCATAAAGCTGGCTTGCTAATGTTTTGTTGTGCGAAATGACCAGTGTAGGCCTATTAATTTGCTCTATCATGCAAGCTAATGTGAAAGTCTTACCTGATCCGGTAACGCCGAGAAGTGTCTGGTATTTTTTGTTTTTTTTGATATTTTCAGTTAAGGACCTAATTGCTTGAGGCTGGTCTCCGGTGGGCTTGAAATTACTTATCAACTTGAAGTTATTCATTTTGAATCATAATAAATCCAGAGAAAGGTCTATGGAGTCGACTGTATGAGTGATATCTCCTACAGATATGCGTTCTACTCCGGTCAAGGCGACTTTACGTATATTTGAAAGGCTGATGCCGCCTGAAGCTTCAAGAATTATTTTTGGATAGTGTTTATTCCTGAATTGAACAGCTGTTTTTAATTGGCTGAGGTTAAAATTATCGAGTAAGATTATATCGGGATGAATCTCGATAATTTTGCGGAATTCCTGTAAAGATTCTACTTCTATTTCAATAGGGCCTTTATTTTTTTTTCTAATACTGTCAAAAACCTTTTCGATAGCTTTAAGGTCCGGCTTGCCTTTAATAAGTAGTTTTGAACCCTTGAGGTGGTTTTCCTTTATCAGGATAGCGTGGTTTAAAGAGAAACGGTGGTTAAAGCCTCCTCCTGTTTTAACAGCGTACTTTTGAAAGCTTCTCAAGAGAGGAAAAGTCTTTCTTGTATCGTAGATTTTTGCAGGAAGGTCTTTTATTTTTTGTACAAACTTGGAAGTTTTAGTAGCTACACCTGAAAGAAAAGATAGAAAATTTAAAGCTGTCCGCTCGGCGGAAAGAATAGACCTTGTATTTGAGTTTATTTCTAATATCCTGTCTCCTTTTTTTATGTTTTGCGAGTCGTTTTTAAACAGTTTAAAAGTAGCTTTTTTATCCAGACGGTTAAATATGTATCTGGCGGCTTCAACTCCGCAAAGAATGCAATTTTCTTTAGAATGAATAAAGGCTTTGGCTGAGGTATTATTAGCAATTACAATGCCGGATGTTAAGTCATGGAAAGCGCAGTCTTCTTCAAGTGTCTTATCTATCAGAAGTTTGTTTTCTTTAGATAAAAGCATTCTTTAAACTATTTAAGCGCTTCAATTCTCCTGTCATATCCGATCTTTTGTTTTTTTCGTTTTCTATAACCTGGGTGGATGCGCTTTCTAAAAACCTGTTATTATTGAGCCGAGAATTAACTTTTTCCAGGGCTTTTGTTATATTTTCGATTTTTTTACTTAAGGTTGCGATAAAGGCTGTCATATCGCTGTTTCCAATTAAAAAATTAATACTCCACAGGTCATTTTTATAAAGAGTTTGATCAAGGCTTTTTACAGGGCTTATTTTTCCAATAGCTGCCATCCGGCTGATCCAGGGAAAATTTTCCTGCCAAGCTTTGGCAATATCGTTATCAGAAGCTAAAAGCTGCAGGTCTATCTTTTTTTGTCCAAGGTTGAGATCGATTTTAATATTGCGGATGGACTTGACTGTATCGATCAATAATTCAGTAACTAAAATCTGCCGGGAAAATGCGCTGGTATCTGTTTTCAGCGGCCAAGAAGAGCTTATCAGAAACTGTTCCTTTAATCCTTTTACCTGAAGTTTGATCAATGAATATATTTTTTCGCTGATAAAAGGCATTATTGGATGTAGGAGTTTAAGAGAGTCAACAAGGACTTTTAAAAGAATTTTCGCTCTCCTTGAATCTACATTATCTTTTATAATTTCAATATACCAGTCGCAGAAATAATGCCAGAAAAAGTCATAAATTTTTTTTGTTGCCTCATTAATTGAATAATCAGCTATGTGGCCGCAGAAGGAGTCGATAGCAAGAGCTAATTCTTTAAGGATCCAGGCATCAACAGATTTCAGTTCTTCGATCTCAAAGTCTGAAAAATCCAGTCTGTTTTCTTTTATTTTTAGAAATATGAACCTAGAGGCATTCCAGATCTTATTGCAGAAATTTCTTCCTACCAAGAACCTTTCTTCTGTTAAATATACATCACTGCCGCTTGCAGCTGAAAGCATCAAGGAAAAGCGAAGAGCATCAGCTCCAAATTTCTCGATAATATCCAAAGGGTCTATTGTATTGCCCAGAGATTTTGACATCTTAATGCCTTTTTCGTCTCTGACAGTGCCATGGATCAAAACATGCTTAAAGGGGATATCAGATTTAAACTCTAATGAGGCCATTATCATTCTGGCTACCCAGAAGAAAAGAATCTCTGATGCAGTAACAAGGCAGTCTGTAGGAAAAAAATATTCAAGGTCTGGGTCTATTTCTTTAGAGGGGTCTATTGACCTATCAGGCCAGTTAAAGGTAGCAAAAGGCCAGAGCCAGCTCGAAAACCAGGTATCCAAAACATCTGGATCCTGGGTAATCTCGCTCGACCCGCACTCCGGGCAATTGCTGGGTTTATTTCTGGCAACGATTAAGCCTCTGTTTAAAAACTCTTCGGACTCTTTGTTTTCAATTCTCGTTTTTATACAATTTTCACAATAGTAAACGGGAATACGGTGTCCCCACCAGATCTGGCGGGAAATGCACCAGTCCTGGATATTGTTCATCCAGTTAAGGTAGACCTTTTTCCAGCGTTCAGGAAAAAAAGTAACCTTACCTTCCTCAACTACTCTTATGGCTTCTTTAGCCAGAGGCTTCATTTTGACAAACCATTGGAGGGAAACCCGGGGTTCTATAACGGTATTACAGCGATAGCAATGGCCGGCACTTATGCCATGAGGCTCTTTCTTTAAAATTAAGCCTTTGTCTTTTAAGATAGTCAAGATAGCCTCTCTGGCTTCAAAACGGTCCATGCCTATAAAATCATCAGGAACGTTTTCATTAAGTGTACCGTCGCCGTTCATAATATTGATAAATTCAAGGTTGTAGGTTTTGCCTAGAGAAAAATCCAGGGGATCGTGGGCCGGAGTTACCTTAACAACGCCGGTGCCAAATTGAGGGTCAATAGCTTTATCCTGGATAAGCCGTAATTTTCTACCTACCAAAGGAAGAGTGATATCTGAGTTGATAAGCCATTTATATCTTGCATCATCAGGGTTAATAGCTATGGCTGTATCTCCAAGCATGGTTTCAGGACGGGTAGTGGCTACTACGATATGGTCGGGACTGCCGGCTGAAGATGAAACAGGATATTTTATATAATAAAGCCATCCGTCTATCTCTTTATGAGCTGACTCCTCATCACTTAAGGCAGTATGGCAGCGTGGGCACCAATTTATTATATAATTGCCTCTATAAATCAATCCTTTATCGAACAACCTGATAAATACCTCTTTTACTGCCAGGCTATAGCCTTCGTCCATTGTAAAACGCAACCTGTTCCAATCACAGCTTGACCCCAGGCTTTTTAACTGATTAATTATGGTTGAACCGTAATCTTCTTTCCATTGCCAGAGCTTTTTTTCAAACTCTTCTCTTCCCAGGTCCTCTTTCTTCATTCCTTTTTTGGCCAGCTGTTTTTCTACAACGTTTTGGGTAGCGATACCAGCATGGTCTGTGCCGGGCATCCAAAGAGCAGATTTACCCTTCATCCGGTTAAAACGTATTAACACATCTTGTATTGTATTATTTAATGCATGCCCCATATGAAGAATGCCAGTGATGTTAGGAGGAGGTATGACAATTGTATAGGGGTCTTTATTTAGATCAGCTTTAGCCTGGAAATGGTTATTACTGAGCCAGCTGGATAATATTTCAGCTTCTATTAATTTAGGGTCG
>JAFGHG010000166.1 GCA_016939345.1 Candidatus Omnitrophota bacterium | reverse complement strand
TTTAACTTGGGCTTTTAATTTTTATAACCCCAGGTACAGGATTGAATTAGCTGAAGACTCTTCTTTTTTTAATATCGGCGGAATCATAATAGTGCTTTTAACTATTTTTTCTTTTACTGCCGGAGCAGTAAAGATTTTCTTTAAAAAAATAAAATTTGATAATAAGTACCTTGTTTTCAGTTTCTTATTCCTTGTATATTTATCAGCCATGTCGTTTTTTCTCAAATGGGATTACTGGCAAAGCCGCTACATGATAACCCTTATGCTTATTTCAATGCCGTTATTCACTCTAATTTTTAACAGTGAAGGAAAGTTATTAAAGGGGCTTGGTAAAGCGATCATCATCTATTCCATAATTTTTCTTGTACCAGCCACATTTACCATCATCAACAAGTCTTTTGTTTCGCTCAATCAGGATAAATTAAGCCTTGTCTGCCAGAACTACACTCTGACTTTAAATCCGATCAGACGATTTGAATTCTTTGTGCCTAAAGACAGTAAGGTTGGAATTATAGTGACTCCGCCTTTTTGGGATTATAAATTATTCGGCGATAAGCTTACCAGGACTATCATTCCTGTTAATCAAAAAATTATCCTGGAGCAGGATTTTGATTATATTGTAGCAGAAGCCTATGTTTTTAGATTCCTCCCCGAACTAAAAAAGCTGGTCGACAAGGATTATTTTATAATAAGCGAATTGCGCAAGAAAAAGTTTTATGAGTGTTATCTTTATGCCCCCAGGGTCAAAAAGAATAATTAAAAAATGAATACATATAATTTGCATCTGATAAATAAAGCTAAAGAAAGAACAGCTGATTTTCAAAGATTAAAAGCTAAAGGCTTGCTATGCCTTGACGGCGATTTTTTTCCTTCTGTTCATTACCCTCCGATAACAATGTATCCGCCAATAAGTGAAGAAGGCCTATTCAAGAGTTACACTTTACCCAAAGACGGGCTTTTTGATGTATATGTTCATATTCCTTTTTGCATAAGATACTGCACTTTTTGCCATTACCCGGTAAAAACCGGAGATTTGCACGAGGAAAAAGAAAAATATCTTCAGGCACTAAAGAAGGAAATGGATATTTTTATGAGGAGGTTTGGGCTAAAGACAATTAAAGCCCGCTCGATTTTAATTGGAGGAGGCACGCCTACCTATTTAACCCCGGCTCAGCTTGAGAGTTTTCTTAAGTTTTTTAGAGAAAGGGTGGATATTTCCAAATGCACCCAGTTTTCTTATGATGTCGACCCGCCTACTCTCATCGGAGATGAAGGAAATAGAAGGCTTAAAATAATGAGGGATTCCGGCGTTAATCGGTTGACAATAGGGGTTCAATCACTAGATGATGGTATTTTAAAAATGATGAACAGGCCTCACGACGCAAAGGATGCTATCAGGGCGGTAAATGATTCGAGAGAGCATGGATTTAAGTTAAATATCGAGTTTATTTTCGGCTATCCCGGCCAGAGCTATGAAGACTGGATAAAAGTGATGAATAAAGCTATAAGCCTTCAGACAGAGGAGATACAGCTTTACAGGCTAAAAGTCATTCCTTACGGCGACCACCAGGGGTTTGTGCAGAAGAAATTTTTTGATAACCCCGATGAATTTCTTGAACCTGAAACTGCAATAACCATGAAAGAGCTGGCTATATTGATCCTGGAAGAAAACGGCTATAAAGAAAATTTAAGAAGAGTATTTACTAAAAAAAGAGAAGATTATTCTCACTATGCCGACAATCAATGCTGTAAGCTTTACGATGAGGTAGGTTTTGGTTTGACCGCCTTCAGCAGCCTAAGAGACAGGTTTGGATTAAACACTCAGGATTTCCAGGAGTATTATTCAATGATTGACCAAGAAAAACTTCCTCTTAACAGGGGCCTGGTGAGAAATGAAGATGATCAGCTGCGCTGGTGTATTATCTTGCCTTTAAAGAACCGGGAAGTTCTTAAGAAGTTTTTTAAGATGCAGACCGGAGTTTCTTTAGACCAGGTCTTCAGGAAGAAAATCGAACGGCTTAAAGAAAACGGGCTTTTGCACGAAGACGATAAGATGCTGTCTCTGACAAAACTAGGTGCTTTTTTTGCCGATGAAGTCTGCCAGCAGTTTCATCGCCCTGATTATATGCCATACCCTCAGCAAGCTTATGCTCAAGGCGAGCTAAATCCCTATTTTGACTGCAATCCTTAAAATTTAAGCTAAAAAAATAAGAACAACCCCTGATACTGCTACACAGGCTCCTAAAATAGCCCTTGCCGATATTCTTTCTTTCAGGAAAAAGGCTGACATAGGAAGAATAAAAAGAGGAGTGGTAGAGCTTAAAATAGTAGCAATCGAAGCATCAATGTATTTTAAGGCTAATAAAAACATCCAGAAGCCGCCGAAAATAGCTACAAATACAGCTAAAGCAATAAGTCCCAGCATTTTTTTCGATTTAAAAGGCGCTATCCATTTATCAAGGCTATGAGTTAAAATACCCCAGAACCCCAGACTTACAAAACTGGCTGATATCCTTATAAGGGTGGCTTGTATCGCTGAAGAAGTTACTACTCCTAATTTAGCAAAAATTATGCCCAAAGACATGCAGGCGGCTGAGAGAATTGCAAATTTTACTCCCGGCTTCCAGTTGTTTTTCGCCTCTTCTCTAGGAGCCCGTTCCCATAAAACCCAGAGAATTCCTGAGGTAGTTAAAAACATGCCTATCCAGGCTAAAAAAGAAGGCCGTTCTCGTAAGAATATTATTGCCAGGGTTATGGTGAATACCGGGCCCAAGGTGCTTAGAAGTATTGTGAGCCTTGGCCCAAGGTAAATGAGCGCTTTAAAAAAAAGAGTATCTCCCAAGGCAATACCTAACAGGCCGCTGGCTGAAAGAAGCAGAATGGTTTGAGCATCAGTTTTCTCAAAGCCTAAAAAAGAGATGACAACTAGAAGATAGACAGTGCCGATAATCCCTTTGACAAAGTTCATGGCCAAAGGGGTGGCTTTATCGCCCAGCTTGCGGAAAAGTATAGAGCCAAAAGCCCAGCTGGCAGCTGAGATAAGAGCAGTAAGGCATCCGAGCATGGAATTGGTGATTGAAGTTGATAACATGATTATTGTTTGGCCTTGAATTCTAGAAAATAATGACAGGGTAAGATGTTGAATTCGTTTGTTAACTCAAGACCGATTTCAGCAAAATCTGAAATTAGTTTTTCTTTTTCCTGATAGACCGGGATATCGGCAAAAAGAAGTTTGTTGAGCTCATGCATATAGAATGTCCTTTCTATCATTATGCGGTTGAGCCTGCGGATGCGGCGATTGTCCTCTTCAGAGATGTCTATGGTATCTAAGTCAAATACCTTATTTTTATCAAGTTCAGCTATAAGCCACTGGCCTAATTGACGGCTTTGGGGCAGGGCAAGAGCCTTCATAAAAACAGGGTCATCTTTGCGGATATTCAGGAAATTTTGGCGCATACGCAGGTAGAGCCAGCGGTCGTTGAGCAAGCTGTTAAGGTCCTTAACAAGAAGTGATTTTAGCTCATCGGATATGAGCTGCTTATCAGGCAGGGTTTCCAGCAGATGCCTGGTTTTTTCGCTCAATCCCAGGTGAATAGGATGGTTTTTATCCATGAGAACCAGTTGTTTGATAAGGGATTTAAAACTACCAAATTCTGCTTGACTGAAATCAGGGTCTAATTTTAGAAAGATCAAATAAAGCCTGCCGTCTCTGGCCATTGATTCCTTAAGCTGGCTTAAATAATCTTTGCCCTCCCTTATTACTTCATAAACAGCGCATAAAAAGAGTATATCAAAGGTGTGTTTTTTATAAAAAGGGTCTAAGCCCGTAGGATTAACCAATACCGGAATTATATTTTTTATACCTTTTTGTTTTATCTGGGTATTGAGGTAGTCTATTTTTTCTTGTTCAATCTCAGTTGCGTAAACCACACCTTTAGAGTTTAACTTTTCGGCAAATAAAAATGAAAATAAACCTGTTCCTGCCCCAAGGTCGAGTACTTTAACATCAGGTTTTATGTTTATTGAATTTATCACTTCCTCAGGTCTATAGAAGGATATCCTTTCTTCATTGGTGAGCTCCCTTACACTGCCTATTTGCTCAGAGGGTATAGGAACATATTCATCTTTAAATAGAGCTTCAAGAGGTATTGGATAAAGCGGTTCGACTTTGATAGAGATATTGTCATTGTCTACATCAACGATCAGAAAATGGGGGAAGGCGTTGGCTTTTTCCTTATCGGGCCAGCAGGGAGCTGAGCCGCTGGTGATATAATGGACATCATCGATCTTTATCTGCTCAAGAAAATGAAGACAGGCCCCGAATACGTATTTAACTTTACCGTTTATAAGAGGGTGAACGACTTCATACCATTTGCTTTCTCTGATAAAAGAGGTAAACCTGGGGTTCCAGGCTGACTGGTGCATAGCGATGAAAACATTATTGTAACGGGAAGAGCTTTTTAAAGCCTTTTTTAAGAATTCCAGCTGTTCGCCGTCTATAAGGCCGCGGTTTTTCAGATCAGGGCTGTTATGGCTTTCGGAGTCCAGGCAGATAAATAGGTTATTTTTAAATTTAAAAGAGTAAAAGCGCTTTTTATATCTTTTAAGAAATTGTTTTTCTGCCGGGCCGAGGTTATTAGCCGGAAGGGAACGCTCGCTGGCCAGGTCATATACCGGGACTTTAAGCTGTTTAGTTATTTTGTCAAAAATCTTCCAGCGGGCCTCTATATCTTTTTCGGAAAGCTTAAGACCCTTTTTAAAGGCTAGGATGGTGTCAAGTTTATTGTCGATCCTGGGTACGACATCAACAGTGCTTCCTAGGAAAAGGACAAAGTCGGGATTATGCTTTTTTATCTTTTCAACGGCTGTTTCATAGTCTTGAAAATCACAGGCTCCGGCATGCATACAGCCTAAAACCACAAAGCGGAATTTATTATCCTTGGAAGCATTAAAAACAAAAAAAATAAAAGACAGGATAATCAATCCTATTCCAATATATAAAAAATTCTTTTTTTCTAATTTGAATGGCATGTTATTTTCTGGGCAGGCCTTAAATTGGCCTTATCCAGCATATCGTTTATATAATTTTCATCGGGAATAAATCGCTTAAGAGAATATATAGGAAAGCTCTGTTTTAGGTTCTGAGGAGTACCGTCATGAATGGTTAGAGAATTTGCCCCGGCTAGAATACCCCGGAACTGTCCCCCGGTTTTGGCTTTTTCCAAAGAACTTGTAGAGGGAATAATAAGGTCAGGGTTCATCAGCCGGATCAGAGACATGAAATTTAAAGTAGTATTAATGTCGCCGTAAGGCATGTCTTTATAAGCGGAGTTTTCACCGGGAACAAAAACAGAACTGCTGGCCATGGTCAATTCAAAGCTGGATATAAGGAGCAAGTCACTTACCAGATCATCAAGGCTTTGACCGGGCAGACCTACGATATTTCCCGATCCGGCCTCAAAACCAAGGTCGATTATTTTATTAAGGCAGTCAAGGCGTATTTTTAAATCATCTTTGGGTTTATTCAGTCTGTAAACCGCAGGGTTTGAAGTTTCGAATTTAAGTATGTATCTTTGAGCACCTGAATCTTTTAATTGCTTATACTGATCGTAGTCAAGATTTCCCAGGCATAGTATGAAGGATATGTCAGGATATTTTCTGGTCGCAGCCATAAGGCATTTTGAAACTAAGTCAATAAAGTTTTGGCCTGTATTCTCTCCTGATTGCACCAGGATAACCCTTCTGCCTCTACTGTAAAGGTGCTCAGTTATTTCTGAAAAATCCTGGGCTGAAAGGGTGTATTGGTTTCGTTTAGGACTTGCATGAATATTGCAGAAATTGCATTTTTGCAGGCAGACATTGGATATCTCTATCACACTTCTTATCTCTACTTCTTGAGAGGGAAAATGTGAGTCCCGTTTATTTTGAGCTAATTGGAATAACTGTTTCTGGGCCAGGCCCTCAAGCTGAAGGGCAGCGCTTAAAGTCTCTTTGCTGTAATCATTTTTCTCCAGAGCTTTAATTACCGATTGCATAGATTATATTATACACACCTGATATTTTTATTCCAAGCAAATATTAAGGCAGGATAAAAGTGTTGATTAGTAGTTAAAATCTCATTACAATACTTCTATGAATAAAAAAGCGGCTGTAGGAGTTTTTTTTATAGCCCTGGGAGAGCTTTTGATAAGCGCTGTAGGTTTTTTATTTCTTCTGCCGGCTGTGCTTTATTTGGCCGGTTATAATCTCAGCTATCATTCCCTGGGTGATGCTTTCATCCGTAGGATAAACAGCGCAGGATTTGAAAAATTATATTTATTCTGGCCTGTTATATGCATAATGGCCTTGCCTATTGCCATAGGATTGTTTTTAAAAAAAGAATGGGCCAGGAAATCCACTCTTTTGTTTCTTCCCGCTTTTATGCTTATTAATTTTCCCCTGGTCTTCGATAATATAACGATAGTTTCGCAAAAGATAAATATAATGTTTGGTTTCAGCCTTGCTTTAAAAGACCAGAGCTCTTTTTGGGTTCTTTTGATAAAAATATTGAGCCCTTGGCTTGTTTATTTCTGCTTGCTGACAGTCCTGACCCTTATACTTAAAAAATACCTTACCAGCCCCGAAATTAAACAATATTTTGGCAGGATTAAAGAGGCTTGATCACAATAACTCGCTGGCAATGTCCGCCAGCAGGGATCGTTCGCCTTTTTCCAAATTGATATGAGTATATATCTTTTGTCCTTGCATCTTTTCGATGAGATAACTTAAGCCATTGGAGTAGGTATCAAGATATGGATGGTCTATTTGAAAGATATCGCCGGTAAAAACGAGTTTTGTGCCTTCGCCTGCCCGGGTGATGATGGTCTTTACTTCGTGGGGTGTAAGGTTCTGGGCTTCATCGACTATGAAGTATATATTGACCAGGCTTCTTCCTCTGATATAGGCCAGAGGAGCGATTATCAGATTTTCCTGTTCAAGGAGGTTTTTGGTTTCGGGCAGTTTTGAGCTGGATTCAAGATATTTGTTGCGGATCACCCCTAGATTATCGAATAATGGCTGCATATAAGGGTCAAGTTTCTCTTCAACATCCCCGGGTAAAAAACCCATATCTTTATTGCTTAAGGGGACAACCGGCCTGGCCATGTATAGCTGGCGGTAATTTTTTTTGTTTTCTAATGCGGCTGCCAGGGCAAGCAGGGTTTTTCCCGTACCGGCCTTGCCGGTAACAGTTACAAGCTGTATCTGAGAATTCATTAGGGCACTGAGGGCAAAAGTCTGTTCGGCATTGCGCGGAGCTATGCCGTGGGCAAATATCTTGTCTACACGTCTTATTTTCATTTTAAAGGGATCATACCTAGCTAGAACAGACTGTTTGCCGTTACGCATGATAAGGAATTCATTGGGCAGAAGTTCTTTGGTAAAGTTTACCTGGGAGGCCTCTATTTCATAAGGCCTTTGATAGAGAACATTTATAATCTCCTGTGATACATTTTCTTCAAGGCGGTAGCCGGCATAAATCTTGGAAATATCTTTGACATGGTCACCGGTATAGTCTCTGGCCATAAGACCTATGGCTTTTGCCTTCATGCGCAGGTTTACGTCTTTTGTGACCAGGACAACAAGTTTTTCAGGATTCTCCTTGCTAAGGCAGTAAGCAGTGTTAAGTATCCTGTGGTCAGATGAGGCAGAGGCAAAGTTAAACTGCAGGTCAGAGTGAAGCTTTTGATCCAGCCGTATAAATATCTTGCCCAGCTCAGGCGATATTTTTGCTCCGACTTCAAATATCTTATCTCCGCTTAAAGAGTCCAATTTACGCAGGAATTCTCTGGCATGATAGTTAAGTGTATCATGGCCTTTTTTAAACTTATCCAGCTCCTCAAGCACGGTTATGGGTATTATTATGTCGTACTGCTTGAATTTTGTAATGCAGGAGGAGTCGTGAAGTATGACATTGGTATCTATAATAAATATCTTTTCGTTGCCTTTTTCCATTTTTATCTCCTTTCAATTATATTATAACTTTTTATGGGTTAATCTTCAAGGTAATCCCGGCCAAAACCGGCATTTTTTCACTTAACCCTTTCCACCTCCGAAGTGCCACTTCGGAGGTGGAAAGGGCGGTATGGTATTATTACGATGCTGATTGCAATTATCGCCAGATTTGTTAAAATATCTAATAAATGTTGCCAGGAGTGTAGTTATGAATAAGAAAATACTTATCATCGAAGATGATAAATCTATGAGGTTTTTGGAAAAAAAGCTCCTTGAATCCAATGGCTATGAGGTTATCGAGGCTTGCGATGCCAAGGAGGGCAATAAGATGGCTATCGATGAACAGCCGGACCTTATATTGATGGATATCCGGCTTCCTTCGAAAAAACGAGGCATCGGAGCTGCAAGGATAATTCGAAACCAGAAAGAGACAAGCCATATACCTATTCTTTTTGTAACAGCTTATTCAAAAGGTGAACAGACCAAAGAGGTGCAGAATATACCTAATTGCGGCTACATAACCAAACCATTTGATAATTCTCAGTTTTTAAACTCAATCAAAGAATTGATTAAAGAATAGAGTTCCTCAACTAAGCTCTTTTTATGCCTTTAAAACCCGCCATAGACCATAATCTTAGCGTTGATATTGAAATGTATCAGGAAATAGAGCCCAGCTTCTATGACGATCAACTTAAAAGTAAAAATCCCCTACGCAGCTTGTTTCATAAAAGGCGCTACCAGCTGATTAATTCTTTTGTAAAGAGTTTTTATCATCCCGGCAAACGGATAATAGACGTAGGTGCCGGCAGCTCTGCCTGGAATAGAGACTGCCTTCCGGTCTTTGGCCTGGACTTGAATTATAAGCTTCTTGATTACGGCAAATCAAAAAGAAGAATAAGTGATTACCGGACAGCAGACTTATTAGACTCCGGGCTTGAAGATAGATCTTTTGATATTGCCGTAGCCAGCGAAGTGCTTGAGCATATCAGCGATATCGATAATTCCTTAAAACAAATCCAGAGGGTTTTGGTTGATGATGGAGTGCTGATAGCATCTGTGCCTTACGATGCAAGATTCAGCACCTGGAGGATTCTTTTCTTTTTCCAGAGATTATATAAAGGATATTTAAGAGGAAACAGGTATTACCGCAATAATTGCGGCCACGTCCATCATTTTTCTCCGCAAAAGTTTAAAGATGCCTTTATCAAAAACGGCTTTGAAATCGAGGCTTTGTTTTCTTCGTATCGATGCAGTATATTTCTGATCGCCAGGAAGAAAAGATCTGTTGCTGGTTTGCAGTTTTTCCCCGACTTAAGCATAATCATACCTGTCAAAAATGAGGCAGCTAACATCGGGAAGCTTCTAGACGACCTGACATCCCGGTATGGAGGAATGAAGATCTATCTTGTTGACGACGGCTCGACTGATGGTACATTAGAGATAATCGAAAATAAAAAAAAGAGTAACGGCAGCATCATGCTGATAGACCGCAGGTATAAAAAAGTAAAAGGCCTGACGGTAAGCGTGCTTGAGGCCATCGATCGGATTGAAAGCAAATACTTTATCGTAATGGACGGAGACCTCCAGCATGAGGGTAAATACATAGAGAGAATTTATAACCAGCTAAGGCAAAACAACGATATCTGTGTGGTTTCAAGGCTTTCGGTCGCCGGCTGGAGGCTGAACAGGAAAATGATATCTTATTTTGGGACTTTTTTAGGCAAAACTGTTTTATTTCTCAGAAAAAAAAGGATGCCTCATGACATCTTAAGCGGTTACTTCGGAGCAAATACAGATTACTGGCGCAATACAGCAGGGGGGTCACAAAATAAATTTTCTTTAAGAGGTTATAAAATACTTTTTGATTTTCTTAAAAAGTGCGGTACCGAACTGCGGCTTTCTGATATCTACCATATTTTAAATACCAGGACATCAGGTAATTCAAAGATATATTGGCTTATCTATTTTGAATATATCAGGGCTCTTTTAAGAGGCTGAACAATAGAAGCAATGCAAAAAAATTTTTTAAATATAAAATTTCTTCCTTTTAAGCCTCTGCTCCTGCCAAGGATTTTAAAAAATTACTTTAATATACTATTAAGAAGAAAACCGGTTTTAAGAGTTGTTACCTTGGCCCTTGATTATGCTTGCCAGTTTTCCTGTGACTATTGCTACGTTAAGAGCCTTGAGGCAGAAGAAAGTAAAGCCATGACTTTATCCATATCTGATTACGAAAGGATAATCAGGCAGTCTCAAGAATGCGGCGCCCTAAATTTTCATTTTACCGGCGGAGATCCTTTAATTTTTAAAGACCTTTACAAGATTTCGGCCTTGGTCGATAAGAAAAGAAATATTCTGAGCCTTGTGACTAACGGCCTCCGGTTAGAAGAAGAAGCCTTGAAATTAAAGAAAAACGGCTTTGACCTTGTAATCGTAAGCATTGACAGCCCCAAGGCTGAAATACACGATTCGCTTAGGAATTTTCCCGGTGCCTGGGAGAAAGCTTTTTCAGGTATAAATGCCGCTCTCAGCCAGAAGCTTAAAGTCATGATAGCCATGGTAGTAACCAATGAAAACCTTAATGACGGCCAGGTAGATGAACTTATAAAAATATGCAGGAGCAAAGGTATAGATTTGCAGCTTCTTCCCATAAGGCCCCAGAGGCCAGAAGACCATGAAGCTTTGCTTGATGTTGAAGGCCGCAGGAGATTTTATGAATATGTATCTGAAAAAGATGTGCGCTGGGACGGCCAATCGAGCTATTTATCAGCTCGCTGCCTTGCAGCCAGAGAAAGGTTATACATAACGCCTAAAGGTGAAGTATTCAGCTGTGATTTTATCCAGGATTCTTTTGGTAATGCCAGAGAAGAGGCTATTTTCGATATTTGGCAGAGGATGCTTAATACAGAGCCATATAATAAGGTAAACTATCACTGTTTGAGTTCTTTTTGCCGGGAATTCATCAAGACTCCCTAAAGAAATTAAGATGTTTAAATTTGCGAAAGGAGCATTGGGCACTATTTTATTCGGCTGGCCCCTTAATGCCAGGCTGTGGATAACCAGAAGATGCAATTATCAATGCCGGATGTGCTCAATCTTCAGAAATGAGAAACAAAAAGAGATGACTTTAGATGAGTTAAAGACTGTAGCTTTTAACCTTAAGAAATTAAGGCTGAGCCAGGTTATACTGACCGGCGGAGAGCCTTTTTTGCGTCCGGATATAATCGATATCATCAAGATATTTAAACCTTATGGTTTTATTATCCGCATCCAGACTAATGCCGCTGAGCATGTAACTGAAGATTTGCTTGATAGGGCCTATAAGGCAGGACTCGATGACATAAGCGTTTCTCTTGACACCCTAGATCCTCTTAAACAGGATGCGATATGCGCTGGCAAAGGAGTATTGAAGAATGCCAAGCGGGTTCTTGATTATTGTTCTAAACACTATGCCGATAGGGGGGTGATTGCCGCAAATGTAGTTATATCGCGGCAGAATTTTTTTGAATTGCCTCAGATTATAGAATTCTGTAAGGAAAAAGGGATTTTTTTTGACCCGTGCATATTTACCAGAAAATTCTCTCAGGCTCCCCAGGAGGACGAACAGAGAAAAAATGTTGATTTAAGTTTATCAGGCCTTGATTCCGATAAAGTAAAAGAAATATTCGGAAAGATCGATTTTATGGTTAAAAATAATTATCCTGTTCTTACGACTGCCAGGACCCTTAAAAGCTTATATGATTTTATGCTCGGTTCAGGATATAAGTGGAAATGCAAAGCAGGATTGATTTCTTTTGATGTTGCGCCCAGCGGAAGGCTTGCTGCCTGTTGCGATACTATTTTTTCTGCTGATCAGGAACCGGTGGCTGATTTAAGCAGTAAAGATTTTATAAGTCAGTACAGGAGCAGGGAGTTCCAGGAAAAATGCCTGCGTCAGCGCCAGGATTGTGAGGGCTGTTTATACGGCTGTTACCGCGACCCGGTTTATCTTGCAGGCGATTTAAGAACACAATGGGAGTCTTTATATAAAAGTATAGTCTTTAAAAAGGTTTTTAACTGAGATGCCGAAAAAAATATATATAGAATATATGGGCTGTCCGAAAAGAGGCATGGATGCCACAAGGTTCAAGCATTATTTTATTTTGAACGGCTGCCAGGTGGTCAACAGCCCGAAAACATCTGATTATAATCTTTATATATCCTGTTCTTTCAGGAAGATAAGAGAAGATAATGCCATAAAACGGATAAAGCAGCTTGATAGATATAAAGGAGAGCTTATAGTTGCCGGGTGCATAAAGGCCATCAATAAGGAGAGGCTGGATGAGGTATTTAAAGGAAAGAGCCTGGCAGCTTCACGGCATGAAGATATAGACAAATTCTTTCCCGAGTTTAAAGTCAAGTTCGCAGACGTGGAGGATGCAAGGTGTATTTACCCGGTTAACAAGCTTGAGCTGTTTAAAAATTATTTTTTTGCCTTAAGGCTTGACCTTAATTTTTTTAAACGCAGTATTTTTTATTTCTCACGCAGGTTTTTTTCCCGGGATCATGCACATATACGTATTTCCTGGGGCTGTGAAGACGAGCATTGCACTTATTGTCTTATCTGGCGGGCCGTGGGCAGGCTGAAAAGCAAACCCCTTGAGATTTGCAGAAAAGAATTTGAAGATGCCCTGAAGCAGGGTAAAAAAAGAATAATTCTTTTAGCCAATAATACCGGAGCCTATGGCACAGATATAAACTTAAGCCTTCCCGAACTGCTTGAGGCCTTGCTGGAGGTAAAAGGAGACTATGCAATAGAAATCGAAGACCTGCATCCTTTCTGGATGATAAAATACTCCTCGCAGATTAATGAACTGCTTAAAAGCGGAAAAATAAAGGCCTTGCATTGCCCAATACAGTCAGCAAGCGACCGGATACTTGAGCTTATGAACAGAAGGCATACTTCAGAACAGCTGAAAAATACACTGTTTATGTTTAAAAATACGTTTCCCGGGCTTTGGCTTCATACTCAGGTCCTGCTTGGTTTTGCTTATGAGAGTGAAGATGATTTCAAAAAAACTCTCAGTTTTATCCGCGATACCGGATTCCACCTTGTGCAGGTATACGGCTACAGCAAAAATCCTTATATAAAAGACCCTGAAATAGTCAAATCACAGGTTTCTGATGAAGTGATACAACGCAGGGTCAAGGAAGCGATAAAATTTTTTAAAAAGAACAAGATCCTTTGCGCTGCGGCATAAGATGAAAAATAAAAGCCTTATTTTACTCTTAGGCCTGTTATGTATATTACAGGCTTTTTTTATCTTTTCTATTTTCCCCACCAGCAAAGACTCCTTGAACGAGCCTTTTTTATACCGGGACCATGCAATACATTATGCCCAGACACTTAGGATGATATCTTTTTTTAAGACCGGAGGCAGGCTTTCCGGTTATGACCCCTATTTCATGGCCGGATATCCAAGCACTTTTTTTGACCTGGTGGATAATTGCGGGCTTTTTGTTTTTTGTCTGCTCTTATCGCCTTTTATTTCTGTGGCTGCAAGCATAAAGACCTTTATTTTTTTTATGGTTATTTTACTTCCTTTGGTCTTATTTATTGCCTGCCGCAACTTCGGATTAGACTTAAAGCATTCTTATTTAGCAGCACTCTTATTGATATTTGTCTGTAATGTCTTCTGGTTTTACAGAAGGCTGATAACCTACGGCACATACAGTTATTTATTTGCGGTTTTCTTTGCTTTGCTGGCTTTTTCCTGTATTT
>JAFGHG010000165.1 GCA_016939345.1 Candidatus Omnitrophota bacterium | reverse complement strand
ATCGGAGAATTGAGAATATATTTCGTCGTTGGAAGAAAGACCGAGGATCCTCAAAATCTGGGTGGCCGGGAATGTTTTACGCCGGTCAATGATGGCGCTTATTGTGTCGTTTATATCAGTACGAAATTCAAGCCAGTATCCTCTATAAGGTATTATCCTGGCAAAGTAAATACGCTTTCCCGTAGGATGGATCTCTTCTTCAAAAAATACCCCGGGTGACCTTTGAAGCTGGCTTATAACTGCCCTTTCATCCCCGTTGATGATAAATGACGCCCGATCAGTCATCAAAGGAAGGTCGCCAAGATATATCTCTTGTTCTTTCACCTCATGAAGGGGGCCGCTTAGGCGCAAACGCACCCTTAAAGGTGCAGCATAAGTTTGAGACCTTCTTTTACATTCGTCAACGCTGTAACGCGGCCGGCTTAAGGAGTAATAAACAAACTCCAGGCGGTACTCTTTGTCAGGACTTTCCATAGGAAATATTTCCTGCAGTATCTCCTGAAGGCCGATATTTTTGCGTTTCTCCGGAAGCACATCAGTTTGTAAAAATTCCTTGAAAGAGCGCAGCTGGTGCTCAAGAAAATTAGGCATCACTGATGTTTTTTTTATTTTAGCAAAGCTTTGTTTTTTTATTTTTGCCAAACCATCCTCCTTGAAATAAGGGCACTTATATCAGCTCTATGCCGCAACTAAAACCTGGATAACCCCGTGTCTCTTCTATAAATTACTTCAGCTCGGCAGTTCCGCCGGCAGATTCTATTTTCTTTTTGATTTCTTCAGCTTCTTCTTTGGGGATGTTTTCTTTTATCGGTTTTGGCGCTGAATCGACAAGATCTTTCGCTTCCTTCAATCCAAGCTCAGTGATTGCTCTTATCTCTTTTATGACTGCTATTTTATTAGCACCTGCGCCGGTAAGAGTAACGGTAAAAGAAGTCTTTTCTTCCTCTTCCTCTGCAGCAGCTCCAGGAACAGCAGCTACAGCGACTGCCGGTGCGCTGGCTTTGACCCCAAACTTATCCTCGCAGGCCTTGACCACTTCTGAAAGTTCCAAAACAGTCATTTCCTCGAGCATCTTTATTAAATCCTCTACTTTAGACATGGCAACCTCCTTATCCTGATTAAATTTTGTTACTTAAGCTTTGTTCTCTTTTTTCTTCTTTATTTCATCAACCACCCATACGAATTTCAAAATTATCTGGTTCAAAGCGTTTAAAAAACCAGTCAAAGGAGAAGCAATGCCTGAAACTGCCATGCCCAGCACGGCTTCTCTTGATGGTAATTTAGCAATTGATTTTATTTCATTTACGGAAACTGGCTTGTCATTTATCAATCCTCCCTTAAGCTGTAATGATTCGAACTCCTGAGAAAATTGGACCAGGGCCTTGCAAACCCCCACTACGTCTTGGTCATAAACCAATACCAAACCGGTCTCTGTGTCAAGCAAGGCTGCGGTGTCCCAGCCTATTTCTTTTAAGGCCTTTTGAAAAAGTGTGTTTTTGGTCACAAACACCTTTGCCCCGCAGTCTACAAGATTATTGCGAAGGGTATTAAAAGGATAAGCCGGCAACTTATTAAAAGAAATAAAAAAACAGCCGCTGACGTCTTTTGCTTTTTCCTTTATTTCGTTTACTATCTTTTCTCTTGTTAATAATCCGATTGTTTTGGTTTCTTTAGACATAAGTTTTTTTGGTTTAAATCGTGATCTTTACTGAAGGGCTCATCGTGCTTGAGAGATAAAAACTCTTTATAAAATCTCCTTTTACCGAAGAAGGCCGGCTAGCATTAAGAGCATCGACGAAGGCTTTTGCATTGGCGGTCAATGCCTCTTTAGAAAAAGACATCTTTCCTATAGCTACATGAATACAGCCAAACTTATCCATTCTAAAATCGATCTTTCCTCTTTTTGCTTCTTTGATAGCAAAAGAGATGTTCTCGGTAACGGTCCCTGTCTTAGGAGAAGGCATAAGACCTCTGGGGCCGAGGAATTTTCCTAATTTACTAACTAACCTCATCTGTCCTGGAGTAGAGATGCAGCAATCGAATTCAAGCCAGCCCTCCTTTAGTATCTTATCAATTAAATCCTGGGTCCCGATATGGTCAGCGCCGGCTTCTTTAGCTTCAGCTTCTTTCTCGGGTTCGCAGAAAACAAGGGTCCTTATTTTTTTGCCTGTGCCTGAAGGCAGAACTACCGAACCCCTAACCATCTGGTCTGACTGCTTGGGGTCAGCTCCCAGCATGCCGCTTGCTTCAAAAGTCTCATCAAATTTTACCCTTGGCATGGCTACAAGTAGATCTATGGCTTCCTCCAGAGAATATGCTTTCTCAGAATCATAAGCCTTGATTGCGCTTCTGTATCTTTTGCTCTGCTTCATCTCTTACACCCTTTATCCTTCTACGACTTTTATACCGCAGCTACGAGCAGTTCCCTCAACTATTCTCATAGCCTGACCAAGGTCTTTGGTATTTAAATCCGGCATCTTCTCTTTTGCTATCTCCTCTACTGCAGACTTACTTACCTCTGCTATTATTTCCTTTCCCGCCTGCTGGCTGGCCTTGGCAAGATTAGCCGCTCTTTTAAGGAGAAAAGAAACTGGCGGGCTCTTTACTATGAAATCAAAGGATTTATCTTCATACACACTTATGACTACAGGCAGAATAATGCCTTCTTTCTGTTTGGTAGCTTCATTAAACGATTTACAGAATTGCATGATGTTAACGCCATGCTGGCCTAAAGCCGGTCCAACCGGAGGCGCAGGATTAGCGCTTCCTGCAGGTATCTGTAATTTGATCATGGTTACTGGTTTCTTTTTTTTCTTAGCCATAACTTGCTCCGAGGATTAGATTTTTTCAACCTGCCAAAACTCAAGCTCTACAGGGGTAGTCCTTCCGAAAATAGAAACACTTACCCTTAGCTTGCCTTTATCAAGAAATACCTCATCAATGACGCCGTTGAAATTAACAAAAGGCCCTTCTATAACCCTTATGTTTTCGCCTCTCTCAAAGTTTACCTTAGGCGCAGGCTTGGCCTTGCTCTCTTCAGCTTTGGATAATATCTTATCTACCTCTTCCTGAGGTATGGCTGAAGGTTTTCTTCTTGGTCCGATAAAGGCAGTGATACCAGGTGTTTTGCGGACAAAAAGCCAGGTATCATCATTCATCTCCATATGCACAAGTATATAACCGGGAAAAAATTTCCTCTCTAAGACTCTTTTTTTTCCGAGCTTAACCTCGGTGATCTGTTCTTTAGGTATGACCACTTGATCGATCAATTCGCTAAAATTATGGGATTTCACCCTTGCTTCAAGATTATTTTTTGTCTTGTCTTCAGCTCCGCTTAAAGTATGCAAGATATACCACTTCTTCACTTAAGCAACCTTCCTATTTTAAAATAAGCTGGATTAGCTCCGACATTCCCATATCGACGAAAAATATGTATAAAGTCACCAATACCGATGCTATAACCACAACTATACCTGCCGAAACTAGCTCCTGGCGCTTAGACCAGTTTACTTTTTTTAACTCGTCCCGGACCTCTTTCAAAAAATTAGGAAAATGTTTTATTTTTTTTATCATCGGTTCTTACAGCAGGCGAGGCAGGAATTGAACCTGCAACCCCCGGTTTTGGAGACCGGTGCTCTAGCCAATTGAGCTACTCGCCTAAAAGGATTTTCGCATTTAAGTTTGCAAAAATTTTATCTAAGCCCAATGGCAGATTAAGAAATAAATCCATTAAGGTTTCGCTTCCTTATGTTCAGTATGCTTGCGATCAAAACGACAATACTTTTTAATAGTAATCTTCTCGGGATGTTTTCGTTTGTTTTTGGAAGTGTAATAATTTTTTCGTTTACAGACTGTGCAAGATAACGCAATTAATTCTCTCATAGCGAGTTAGATTAAAAAAGAAGAAAGAAGGCTAAAATGCCCCCGTTCCACTTTGTGGTTTAATGATTCTGCCTAATTATACCCACGACAATATTGTCAGGTGGCCTTCCCGCCTTCTTAAGCCTGGAATGGGAATTGAACCCATGACCTCATCCTTACCAAGGATGTGCTCTACCGACTGAGCTATCCAGGCAACTATTGGCGGGACGCTCTAGCGACCGAGCCGCGTGGGCTTTTCCCCCTGATTTTATTAGGGAAAACGATGACCTAAAGATAATACTATAAAAGATTTTTTTGTCAAGTGAAAAAAAGACAAATCTCAAACCCTAATAAATGCAGAATTTTAGGCAGGATTAACACATCAGTCATGAGAAATAATTACTCTTGACTTAGTTTTATTTTCTTTTTTAAACCATTTTTCCCAAGCCATTAACAGATCACCAGAATCAACATATAGGGTTTTTTTTAAAGCTTGGTCTATATCTATGCCGTTTTTCAAATTATCCAGAATAAGATTTATGCGGAACATATGGTGGCGCTCGATCATATAAGCCACAATACTTTTTGATTGGGCATAAGCCTGCTTGACAAGGTCTTTGTCTCTGTTGGCCCCGAAGGCTTTGTTCATTTCTTCAAAAGTTAAATACCTTCCTTCATCGAGACTTTCTTTTAATATCTTAAACTCTTCTCTTGTCAATTTTCTGCCCTGGGGCTCTTCTGCCTGGGCCAAACCTTCATTAAGCCAAATAGGAAGACTCGGGCCGACTTTTTTGTAAAGCAAAGAATGGGTGTATTCATGATAAAGTATATTTTCAATTACCTTGGAGTTCTTGATGTCCTGGGCGTGGATACGGATGATGCCGTCGTAAACACCGGCGATCCAGTCAGGCCTGCCGGTAGCTTCTTGAAACTGTTCTTTATTATAAATAATGACAGTAGTTTTATCTTTTGGGTAAAATTTTAGGTCATTTCCGATATCATTATAAGCCCTGTTAAGTATCTTCACGGCTATGCTTGCCAGTTCCTCGTTCTTGCGGCCTTCGTAGCGAACATCAAAATACCATAGTGATTTTTTGCTGAAATCCTTTCCCATTTCGTTCTCTTTTTTCAGGTTTTCTATTTTTCCCTTTATCTCGTCCAGTCCGGGATTTATAGCAACTGCCTTTTCCCAATTACTTAAAGCCTCATCGAGCTTTCCCCGATCGTAATTGATCTTCCCCATACCTATAAAGGCAGCATAATTATTCTTATCATACTCCAGTGACCGGCGAAAATAATAAAGGGCCCTATCAGGATAATTATCTTGATACTGCTGGTTACCGTAATTAGAGTAATAAGAGGAAATATTGCTCTTAAGCAAAGACCTGTCTTTAGAGCTGCTAAATTTAAGTGCAGATTTACCATACTCAACAGCTTTGTCCCAATTTTCCTTACCAGCGTATTCATTGGCAAGGGCAGCATAGGCATAAACCAAATTTTGTTTTATTACTTCATTATCAGAATCTTGGCTATAAGCTTCTTCGAACGATTTTACTGCGTTACGATAATCTTTATTCTCCATATATTTTATGCCTTCGCTGTTATAAACATAAGCACTCTTACTATAGGCCCCTAAAGCAAAAACAAAAAAGGCAATCAAAAATAGATTGAGTTTTAAAAAAAATTCTCTCATGAAATCCTGGCTAAGAGATTAACTTTAGAAAGTCCTTTTCTGAAATTATATTTAAGTTCAGCTCTTTGGCTTTTTTGAATTTCGAGCCGGGATTTTCTCCGGCAACTATAAAATCTATGTTTTTACTCACCGAAGATGACCAATCACCACCTAAAGAAATGACTTTTTCTCTGGCCTGGTTGCGGGATAAAGACTTCATCTCGCCGGTGAACACAAAGACCTTGCCGCTTATAGGGCTTTTAACCTTTGTTGTAAACTTATCTTTTAGGTTAAGTCCCGACGACTGCAATTTGCGGATTAAAGCCTTTATCTTGGAAAGTGAAAAAGTTCTTACAATAGAAGCAGCCATAACCGGGCCTATCTCAGGTATCAATTCTAGATCTTCGACTTTAAGCCGGAAAAAGGCATCAATGTCTTTATACCTGGCTGATAAAATCATCGCAGCTTTTTCTCCCACGTGCTTTATTCCCAGGCCATAGATAAAACGGGAAAGTGGCCTGTCTTTGCTGCTTTCGATAGCTGAAATAAGGTTAAAGGCTTTTTTTTCTTTAAACAAAGGCAGTTTAAGCAGATCCTCTTTGGTTAATGCATAGATATCGCCTATACTTTTTACCATAGAACGATCGACAAGCTCATCAACGATACTCTCTCCCATACCCTCTATATCCATTGCTGTACGCTGGCAAAAATGAAGTAAAGAACGTTTTAACTGAGCCGGGCATTCAGGGTTAATGCAATAAAGATAAACCTCATCTTCTTTTTCTTTGGTAACTATGCCCTTGCAAACCGGACATTCCTTTGGTATTTTTACCTTTATTTCATTTCCTTTTCTTTTAGATTTTATGACTTTGATTATCTTAGGAATGACATCGCCGGCTCTTTCGATGAGAACTGTATCTTTTTCGCGGACATCCAGCCTTTTTATTTCATCAAAATTATGCAGAGTCGCCCGGGATATCGTGACCCCTCCGCACTCAACCGGTTCAAGCAAAGCTACCGGAGTGATTATTCCCGTTCTGCCTACTCCAAAATCTATTCTGGCAATCTTGGTAGTAGCCTGGTGAGCAGGAAACTTATAAGCTACAGCCCAGCGGGGCGATTTAAGGGTTGTACCAAGTTCTTTTTGTAATCCGAAGTCGTTTACCTTGACCACCATTCCATCAACTTCATAATCCAGGCTGTCCCGTAAACCTTCCCATTTCAAGCAAAATTCGATAACCTCATCCATATTTTTGCAATAGCGGGAGTTTATGTCTGTAGGCAAGCCCCAGGATGCGATCGTTTCCAGGAATTCCTTATGGGTTTTAAAATCATACCCTTTTGCCCAGCCAAAAGAATGTATAAGACAGCGCAACTTTCTTTTGGCAACCAGCGAAGAATCAAGCAATTTAAGAGAACCGCTGGCGGCATTTCTGGGGTTAGCAAAGACGGTTTCATTTTCTTTTATCCTTTGCTGATTAATTGATTCAAAATCTTTTTTACTCATATATACTTCGCCTCTTACCTCTATCTCCTGCCTGGAGCCCTGATCTAAGCTTAAGGGGATAGATCTTATGGTTTTGATGTTGGCTGTAACGTCTTCTCCTGTATCTCCATCGCCTCTTGTAACGCAAAGAGTTAAATTTCCCTTTTCGTATCGTAAAGCACAGCTGACTCCATCGATTTTTGGCTCTACAAAATAATTGATTTTGACATCTTTCTCAAGCATGCGCTTGATCTTGTTCTCCCACTCTTTTAGTTCGTCTACGGTATAGGTATTATCGAGTGAAAGCATCTTTTCTCTGTGTTTGATACTGGCAAATCCGCTTGACAAGCCTTGGGCTACACGCTGGGTAGGAGAATCTTCAGTTATCAGCTCAGGATTTCTTTCTTCAATCTTTTTCAACTTTGCCAGAAGCTCATCATACTCCTTATCGGATATTTCAGGATCGTTTAATATATAGTAGCGGCGGTCAGCTCTCCTGATTTCTTCTTTAAGCGTATCTATTTCCTTCTTTGCTTTTTCGATATTTCGGTCTCTAGGTTTTGGCATTTTTAATTTTTTATTTTTAATTTTATTATTACCATCCTTCATAAAGCCTGTTGGCGAGTGCCGAGGGTAAATTCAGCTTGAGGATCTCGCTTGCGGTTGCTTGCAGATTATACTCTAGGCGGTCTATCCTTAACGTCTTTGCGCTACTGTCATAAACACAAACAGAAGCTCTGTTATTCATATCCCTAGGCTGGCCTACGCTTCCTACGTTGACTATATATTTTTTTTCCGGCTCAATATCTATCTGACGCTGGTTAAGGCTGACGACAAAGCCATCGGATAAAGAATATATTCCGGCACGGTGGGAATGACCCACAAAACATATTTGATGTTGCATAAGTGAAAAAGACAGCTCAGCCTCATGCATGGAGGCAATATAATAGAATTTATCAGGCTTGGAAAGACTGCCGTGAACACATATCAACTCTTCATTCTCGTAGCTTAAAGAAAATGAAGAAAGATATTTTATGTCAGCAGAAGTAATTTGTTTTCTTGTCCAGACAAGTGAAGCCCGGGCGTCGGGGTTGAAATAGGAAAGAGCCAGTTTATCCAGTATTCCCCATTCATGATTACCGGTTACCAAGACCGGGTTTATGTCTCTTAATAAGGATATGCACTCAGCAGGCCTTGGGCCATAACCGATTATATCTCCTATGAAAATAAGCCTGTCTAACTTGGATCTTTTTAAATAGTCGCTGACGACCTTAAAAGCCTCCAGATTCGAATGCACATCTGAAAAAATACCGTAACGCATATCTTGTGCTTAAAATCTTATTTCAAAACCCTTAAAAGTATCAGAAGAGTCGGCATAATCAACAATGCTCTTGGCTATATGGCTCCTGAATTCCTGTTGTAAATCTTTAAAAAAATGCTCGAGATTAGGTTCATGGCCCTGGGCCAGCAGCTCCACCCTGCCATCGGCTAAATTTCTAACCCAGCCTCTCAACTTGTATCTTCTGGCCAGGTCTCTTGAGGTGAATCGAAACCCTACCCCCTGGACAACTCCGGAAAAAAAAGCGTGTAATGTTTTATGTTCAGCCTTCTCCAAGTCTGTCTCCTGGCTTCACTCGATAGCCGCAGGCAAAAGACCAGGAGCTCATCTCTTTTTTGCCTTCAGGCTTTACTTTAAGAATCCTTAATACTCCCCCTTTGGCTGCTACCTCAATGCCATCTTTAACCACTTGCAGAATAGTACCCGGATCTGATTCCGGATGCCGATCAAGTATCTGGGCTGTCAAAACCTTTAAAGCCTTACCTT
>JAFGHG010000164.1 GCA_016939345.1 Candidatus Omnitrophota bacterium | reverse complement strand
GCTATTTTTTCCCGGGCTTCCTTAGTCAGCCTTTTTTCGCAGCGGCATAAGATGATATCGGGTATAATACCTATCTCTCTTAAAGTACCTACACTATGCTGGGTAGGCTTGGTTTTAATCTCTCCTGCTGATTTAATAAAAGGCACCAGGGTTACGTGAATATTTACCGAATACTGCCTGCCCAGCTCAAGCTTTAACTGCCTTATAGCTTCCAAAAAGGGAAGGCCTTCGATATCTCCGACTGTCCCGCCTATCTCGACTATAACAACATCAACTTTCTGCTCAGCAGCGACTTTCTTGATATTCTCTTTTATCTCGTCGGTTATATGAGGGATAATCTGGACAGTCTTGCCTAAATAATCGCCCCGGCGTTCTTTGCTTATCACTGAATAATATATCTTGCCGGTGGTTATATTATTGTCTTTGGTAAGTTTGGAATTGGTAAAACGTTCATAGTGGCCTAAATCAAGATCTGTTTCAGCGCCGTCTTCAGTCACGTAAACTTCACCGTGCTGGAAAGGGTTCATCGTGCCGGGATCGACGTTTATATAAGGGTCACACTTTATAATCGTAACCTTCAATCCCCGGCTCTCAAGGAGCTTGCCGATAGAAGAAGAAGCAATGCCTTTGCCTAAGCTTGAAACTACGCCTCCGGTTATAAATATGAATTTAGCCATAATAATCCTTAAAAAATTAGAAACGGTGGCCTCTCTATCCTAGAAAGGACACCGTTGTCCTAAATCAAATATAACAAAACTATTTTAAAAATCAAGGATAAAAAATCTATTTGCAGCCTGCAGCGCAAGACTTAGAAGTGTTATCTTTAATTTTGCATTTTCCCAGCCAGCAGTATAAACATACTTTTTCTTTTGGCAGGCCTATAGCCTCAACCATGTCCTCAACATTCTGGTAGCGCAGGGTGGTGACCTCTATATCTTTAGATATCCATTCGACCATTGCTTTGTATTTAGAAGAACTGCTGTCAATATATTCAGATACATCTTCCAGATCATGGCCTTCTATTGCCCGGATAGCTCTACGGGCTGCCAGCTCATGAATGCTGCGTGTTGAAAGATTAAACTTGCAGGGAAACATAAGAGGCGGACATGCCGGCCTTACATGGATCTCTTTTGCCCCGGCGTCCCAAAGTTTATTGATGGTAAAATTTTTAAGCTGGGTGCCTCTGACTATTGAATCCTCGCAGACTACAATTCTATTGCCGTTAATTATTTCTTTTATCGGAATCAGCTTCATTTTAGCTACCAAATCCCTTGTCTCTTGTGATGGAGGAACATAGCTGCGTCCGTATCCCGGCGTATATTTGACCAAGGGCCTTCGGTAAGCCTTACCGCTCTCCATTGCATAGCCTATAGCATGAGCAGTCCCGGAATCAGGCACACCCGCCACAAGATCGACTTTTATATCCTTATCTTTTCTGGCCAGAGCCCGGCCGCATTTTTCTCTTACTATCTCGGTATTTATCCCCTCATAATTAGAAGCTGGAAATCCGCTATAGATCCAGTAGAAAGCACATATCTGATTATCCTTTCTGCCGGGGACTTTTTGTTCCATGCCAGTCTCGTTTAAAAGGACTATCTCTCCCGGTTCAAGGTATTTAACGATCCGGAAATCATTATTCACAAAAGCGCAGGTCTCTGACGTCACCGCGAAAGCACCTTCCCTTTCTCCGATCGCCAAAGGAGTATATCCTGATCTATCTCTGGCGGCGTAGATGCCGTCTTTATTCAAAATCAAAACCGAACACGACCCCTGGATATGATCATACATTTTTTCTATTCCATCGATCAAATTCTCACCCTGGTTTATAAGCTTGGCAATAAGCTCAACCTCGTTAACGCTGTTTTTGCTTACTTCGGTGAATGATATTCCTTTATCAAGCAGCGTCTTGCTCAGCTCGGCTGCATTCTCTATCAAGCCATTGCTGACTATACAAAATGGTCCGAAACGGGAATTAAGATATATCGGCTGTTCATCAAAAGCACTGATCACGCCTATGCCTTTATTGCCTTTCATATTCTTATATTCATCATAGAATTTTGATTTAAACTGAAACTGGGCTATATTGTGGATTTTTCTTAGGAAATCTTCCCCCAAAACAGACATGCCTCCATATTCAGTACCCAGGTGTGAATGGTAGTCGGTACCGTAAAAAACAATCTCAGCGCAATCATTCTCGGAAACAGCTCCGAATATCCCGCTCATATGCTCCTCCTTTAACTCGACTAAGAAATCTGAATCACAGTCAAACCACAAACAGCCTTTTTGAAGAAAAATTCGGATCGCTGGTAAGGTTTATTCCTAAACTCCTTAATCCTGCCTCATCTCCCGGGGTAGGTATGTGGGTCGTATGCATCTCGCAGCCGGATAGATCTTTCAATTTATCCAAAGCCAACTGAGCAGTAGGATTGGTTGTGGTGCTGATGCTTAAGGCGATCAAAGCTTCTTCAAGGTCTAAACTTATTTTTTTATTTCCTGAAATATTGACCTTTAATTTTTCTATTGATTTTAATATGGTCGGAGAAAGCAGGTGTATTTTGTCGGGAATACCGGCAAGCTTCTTAACGGCATTCAGGATTACGCTGGAAGTGGCATGCATTACCGGCGAGTTTTTCCCGGTAATAAT
>JAFGHG010000008.1 GCA_016939345.1 Candidatus Omnitrophota bacterium | reverse complement strand
TGATATCTGTCAGTCAATGTCCCCATGCTTACTGTTAAGCTTAAATCCTGGCCGGCTCCGGTAAAAGTCTGGAAATTTTTGTAATCGAAATTACGCTGCCTCAACTCAACAAAACCTATAAATTCTTCAATCGAACTGTAACCTCCGCCAAAACTCACATAACCAGTCTTTGCTTCCTTTACGTCCACGACCAAATCAACATAATTTGTTTCGCTGCCCGGATCAGTACTTAGACGGATCTCGTCAAAAAAACCAAGATTTTCTAATTTTTCTTTGCTTCTTCTTACCTTTTTGCCGTCAAACTTATCCCCTGGATAAATCCTGAGTTCACGTCGTATAACCTTATCTTTGGTCTTGGTATTTCCGGTTATTTGGATATCTTCAACATAGGCTATTTCATTCTCAGTTATGTTAAAAGCAACATCTACGCGTTCTGTAACGGGATTGATAAAACTGTAAGGCTCAACTTGAGAAAAAATATACCCCTTATCGACATAGACTTCTCTTATTTTGGAAGAATCAGCATAAACAGCCTGGTCGCTGAATATGCTACCCTCTTTTAATGCTATGACCTTGGTTATATCTTCTATATCTATGTACTCGTTGCCTTCGATTTTTATCTTACCTACATAATAACGCTTGCCTTCATCTACCTTTACCGTAACAATAATTCCTTTATCAGCATAATCGATGTCTGTTTTAACATCGACATCGCTAAAGCCTTCTAATTTATAGAAATCCTTTATCCTTTTGACATCGTCACGAAGGACATCGTCTTTAAACAGCCCCCTGTTGAACAACCAGGCTTTTCTTGTCTTCATTACTTTAAATATCCTGCCGGTTTTCATAGAATGGTTACCGCTTACTATTACTTTTATCACCTTTAAAACTCTTTTCTCGCTTATATTAATAACAGCCTCTACTTCGTTCTTATCGCCTAAAGCAATAAGTTCATAATCAACGGAAGCCTGAGAAAAACCTTTTTGATTGTAAATATCCTTTATCTTACGGACATTTTCTTTCATCTTGTAGTCATCAACAAAAGACCCTTCTTTTATGTCAAGCTCCTGCAAAAGCTTGTTAGCTCTTATAAAATTAGCCCCATTGATGGTTATTTCTTTCAAAACCGACTTCTCCTTCACCTTAAAGACAATCACCATCCCTTCAGCTCCGGATATTTTTTCTGCTTCTACTGTCTCAAAAAACCCAGTTCCGTAAAGGTTTTTTACGTCGGTGTTGATGATATTTTCGTTATATTCCTGTCCGGCGCGTATTTTGACTTTGGATATAATTGTAGCGTCGCTTACAATGTTGTTTCCTTCTATGTCTATGCGGGAAACAACCTCTTCAGCGAACAGAGGAAGGACCAGAAAAGAAATAAATAGGATGAAAACGGTTATACGAATCATTTTAAATATTATAAAACTATTGAATATCAAAGTCAATCTAATTAATGTCCTTTGATTACTCTTCTCTTTCTCTTGATATGTCGGCAAATTTGGTAAATTCTTTCAAAAAAGCCAGGTTCATGCTTCCTACGGGTCCGTTTCGCTGTTTTGCTATAATTACCTCGGCTAAGCCTTTATTGTCTTCTGAAGGCCTGTAGTATTCTTCTCTAAAAAGAAGAACTACAACATCGGCATCCTGTTCTATAGCTCCCGATTCCCTTAAGTCTGAAAGTTTTGGACGATGGCCTTCTCTTGATTCGACTGCCCTTGAAAGCTGGCTTATGGCAATCACTGGAAGATTCAATTCTTTAGCCAAGGCTTTAAGGCTTTGGGAAATCTCAGATATCTCCTGCTGGCGGCTGTCGCCTCTTCGCATGCCCCTTATTAACTGAAGGTAATCCACCAGTATCAACTGGACATCATGATGAGCTTTGAGCCTTCTGGCTTTAGCTCTCAACTCAAATACATTTATAGCCGGGGTATCGTCAATATAAATAGGCGCTTCAGATAATTTTCCTGCAGAATTAGTAAGAATCGGCCACTCCGCCGGGGCTAGAAAGCCTGTCCTGACCCTATTAACTTCTACCTTAGCCTGTGAACAAAGGAACCTCTGCATAAGCTGCTCCTTAGACATCTCCAAACTAAAAATAGAAACAGGTATTTTTTCTTCAATTGCTATATGCGCAGCCAGTGAAGTAGCAAAGGCGCTTTTACCCATCGAAGGCCTGCCGGCAACTATTATCAAATCACCTTTTTGCAAACCGGCTGTCTTCAGGTCAAAATCCTTAAACCCCGTAGGGATACCGGTTACGTGTGATTTTTTATGATATAGCGACTCAATAAGCTCGATGCCGCCCTTTATTATGTCTTTTATATGGACGTAGCCCCCTTCGATCCTGCGGTCGCTTATGTCAAAAATAAGCTTTTCTGCCTTATCCAGGATAGTGCTTACATCCTCTTCTCCGTTATAGGCGGAAGATACTATATAGGTAGCGCTGTCGATCAAAGAACGCAATATTCCTTTTTCTTTGACAATTCTTGCATAGTGTGCAGCATGGGCAGAAGTTGGAACAAAATCAGCTAAAGTAGCCAGATAAGCTGCCCCGCCAACAGCCTCTATGGCCTTTTTTTTAGTCAATTCCTCAGAAACGGTCAGGATATCGATCTTTTTTCTAAGATCAAAAAGAGAAACAATCGATTCAAATATTTTTTTATGCTCTTCTCTATAAAAAAAAGACTGGTCAACAAGCTCCAAAACTTCAGGGATCTTCTTCTCATCAATCAGCATGGAGCCGAGCGTAGCCATTTCAGCTTCGATATTTTGAGGTGGAATCTTATTTATATTTGTAGTGGGAGCGTCAATGCTCATGGAATAATTGCTTTTAATGCGGCCCAGGTTATTTCTTCATCACCCAAAGACGAAGATTCGCCTCAACCCCTGCAAAAAGGTCAAGCTTCAAATTATATACACCAAGCTTCTTGATCGGGGCTTCAAGTTTTATAGAGCTCTTTTCAATATCTACACCTTCAGATTCAAGGGCTCTGGCTATCTGCGATTCGCTTATCGAGCCATAAAGCTCTTCATCATCTTTTGCTTCTACGGTAATCGTTATAGAAGTCTTTTCTATCTTATCTTTAAGTTCTATAAATTCCTGCTTCTGTTTTTCTACTACCTTAGCTTTTTGTCTTTTGAATTCTTCTATTCTATTGTAATTCTTATCATTAGCTGCCAGAGCAATGCCTTGAGGAATAAGGCAGTTGCGGGCGTAACCGTCTTTTACTGTAACCACATCGCCGGTTTTTCCTAATTTTCTGGAATCTTTTATAAGTATTATCTTCACTTTATCTTACCCTCCATTTATGTTTTTTTACTTGCCGACATAGGGAAGCAAGTTTAAAAAACGGGAACGCTTTACTTCCTGAGAGAGCTTTCTTTGATGCTTTGCGCAGTTACCGCTTACCCTTCTCGATACTATCCTTCCCCTTGAGTTGACATATCGCGAAAGCAGCTCAATGTTTTTATAATCAAGGTCAAGATTGTTTTTGCAAAAAGCACAATCTTTGTTTAATTTAATACCCTTCTTGATTACCCTCTTAGTCATCTTGGTTTTTTTGTTTATCATTTTATATTGCCTCTCCTGCTTCTTTACTTTCCATATCTAGATTGACTACTTCCTCTGGTTCATCTCCTAAATCTACTTCCTGGCCCTGAGTTGCGGCTCTGGCTCCCTGAGGCATAAACTGCACCCGCGTTGCTACAACTTCTACTACGCTTCTGTTCTTGCCTTCACTATTTTGCCAAGTCCTGGATTGAAGCCTGCCTTCGACAAACACCTGTCTTCCTTTTTGAAGGTATTGGTTGCAAACCTCGGCCATCTGGCCCCAGACCACGATATTCAAAAAACATGTATCCTTCTGTATCTGGCCGCTCTTGTCCTTGAAAGAACGGTTAACAGCAATGCGCAAAGTCGTAACGGCTGTACCCTGGGGGGTATATCTCAGCTCCGGGTCTTTAGTCAGATTACCTACTAAAAAAACTTTATTAAGATTAACCATAAAAACCTCCTAAAAAAAACTTTTA
>JAFGHG010000163.1 GCA_016939345.1 Candidatus Omnitrophota bacterium | reverse complement strand
GTTGAAGGCAACTCTGTATATGATTCTTTTGGTCCCTCAGTATATGATAATTCTGCTAAAGGCTGGCAGGTAGCAAAAGAATATCAGCATAGAGGAATAGGCACTATTTTGCTGGCTTTGGCCATAGAGGCTGTCAAGCAGAAAGGCGCTCATGATGTTTTTATTCTGGGCTGCCCCAACAATGAGGGTTTTAACCCCAAGTCAAAAGATACAGATCTGCGCGTGAAGTTCGGGTTTTTTAAGGATATCAGCATGGGCAAGTTAAAACTAGTGCTAAAGCATGACAGGCCTTTATATCTTGGTATTAAAGGCCAAGAAAGGTCATCTTCTTTAAATACTGCCTCCAATACAGCCAGTTTATTGTTAAGTGCTCTTGTTTTGGTTTTCCTTTTATTGTCGGCAGTTGATGTTGTATCAACGTTAAATCAATCAAGTGCATCACCAGCTAGTGGATCAGGTGTCTTGCGTGATTTTAGCTTTAGAGATGTAGAGCCTACAAAACAAGCTTTAAGAGAACGCATGCTTCAGAACCCATTTACCGCCGATATTACCCTTGAGGCATTTTTATCTCAGATAAAGGATCAAAAGGCACAGCAAGCCCTTGCTAGCGGCGGTTTAGGGTTTTTAGCAGGTGAAACATATGGCGGTTATGGAAAAATAGGCGAGAGAGTAATCGGTTTTATGCCTTTGTATGAACACTATGTGCATAAGCGTTTTGAGATTGATCAGGATAAAACAATTCGTCACTACATTGGGGTTGACTGGGATAATATTGAAGGTGTAATGCCGGTAATTGACACAAAAACGAAAAGAATAATGACTGTGCCTGTTTCATTTTACGACAGAGATTTAGGCTATAACAGAGATTATTTTGTAAAGGTATATATGGCTGATGCTCATGGTTGCCCGGTGTTGCTCATACGCCAATCAGAAATATTCTACGGTCTTTATCCAGAAGATAAAATAGACCATGAAATGCATGGAGATCCAATTATCAGCCCATACGATAATACTGGGGACAAAGAAAGACAAATGGCCTTTTTAGGAGCAGCTTTTGTCCAGGTGTTTAAAGCTTTTGATGGCCAAGGCCATATGCTGGCTGATTCAAGCATAAGACCGGCGGCACCAGACCTTTTGAGGTTTAATGAGCCTCAACTTTATTTTGTGCAGGTTGCCGTTGAGAATGATATTGATTACTTTAAGCACGGCAAAGATCCTTCAGGCAAAGGCCAGCTTTCAATATTTAATAATACTTACACTGTGCTTACTACTCATACTCCAGAGGCTGCAGCTTTGCCTTGTTATGATATGCCACCCTGGGAGGCTACAAGAAACTGGCTTGCAAGCCACATAGGTAGAGAATATGTAAGAGATGGCTGTCGTTGGATAGAAGGAGATGATCCAAGAGGTAATGAGTTTGTAGCTGATCCGGACAGAGATAACAGGATAGGTTTAAATTTTGCTAAAAGCCTAGCTAGAAACGAAAGAGTTTTAATAATCAACGGGGTATCCCAGGAGCACAAATTGGTAACAAGAATAGCAATACTTAAAGACTTTTCCAAAAAAATCGTTGGAATTACTAACGGTTCAGACCCAGATTTATGGAAGAATCAATTGCTGCTTGATGGTGAATATAAATCAGGTCATGATCGAAAATGTATTACCGGGAAATATCTTTTTGAAACAGCAAAAACCATAAAAGTATCAGATGAAATAGAGTTTACATTAACGGAAGAAGACAGCCAAAGGCATACTGTAAAAGTTTTTGGTTTGCAGGGATATTTGAAAAAACAAGAATCTCTTGGCATTATTGCTTCTGCTTTCAAAGATCCTTGCCGTCCTTTGGCCGGTTTAGTAAGAAGAGTAGTATCTTATAAAGAACAGCAAATCCTTTTTGATATCATTCCTTGGTTAGTAGGCGATCCCTATAAAGAATACGCTACTCCTTGGGGAAGGGGCAGAGGTTTAGGCTGGAACCTTCTGGTTGGAGGTGTTGCCAGAGATAATATCGGGACTTTATGGGTCAAGCGCTTTAAGCAGATGGCTCAAGGTGAGTTGAAGGGCAGGCTGGTATTCGTAGGAGGCTCAGGAACAGAATTGATGAAACTCGCTACTCAGGCTTCTGATGTTTGGATTAGCATGCCGCGTTCAACAAGAGAAGCTTGCGGCACATCAGATCAAAGAGCAGCCTTTAACGGACATTTAAATATTGCCACCTTGACTGGAGGCCCTGTTGAATACATTGAGAACGGAGTAAACGGCTGGTTAATGGATGTATTCAGCGGAAACTACAATTTCAGTGCTATTTTTTCAAAGGCAACCAAGATATATGATGACGCTCGAACAGGTATAAACAAAATGTACGCACAATTAAATCTTCCTGAAAATAGTTCAGATAGATTTAAGGAAATTGTAAGGCGTTTTCAACTTCCTGATGCGGATCCCCAAAAAGGAGAAATAGTTTACTTTTATCAAAAAGCTGCCCAATGGCTGCTTGCTGAATATATGCAGCGTGCAGCTCTGATATATGCAAATGATAGGTCCCGTTGGTACGAAATGATGAAGGCCTCATATGAAATATCCCATAGAAAGATAGGTATTATTCGAATGGTAAACCAATACTCCAGGCTTTTCGCTTGGGCTAGAATTCAGGACGTTAGCATACAGGAATTAGGTGAGGTATTTTGTAATATTGAAGATGAGAGCCTGTTTGAGGAGCAAGGACGAGATTCAGAATCAGATTTATCAGGATTAGAAGACGGCCCTCAATGTTACCCTGCTCATGTGGAGATTTCTCCCGAAGAAAGAAAGAAGTCCAAGGTCGATGAAGAGGCTATTCATCGTTTAAGAAGATATATAGAAATCGGCATGAGGATGCTTCAAATTCCCCAAGATAGGGTTGATTTGTTTTTTGATGATAGAGACGGCAAGCGGGTAGCAGAATATGTTCCGATGAAAACTTTAAGCGTTGATATTGGTCTTGGGGCTAGGGCTCCGCCATTTCAAGATAAGCCTAAAGCCGGCAGATTCCAGATTATCATAAATGACATTTTGCGTCATGATGTTATTGGGCATTACTTTTATCATCTCAACGAAGACAGAGCACGTCAGGTATCACTGGATTACTTTTTACTGCATCCGGATGAACTTGAAATTGTTGCAGATCGAGCTTTTAACGCAAAAGAGTTCGGGTTAGTATTTAATCAGCATTTTTATTTTCAATTAATATCGCTCAGAGAATCGGCTGAACAACTAATTTCGATAAAAAATTATATTGATCTTTTTGCCGATGAACATATTACTTTAGGAGAGCTAGAGTCACGGCTTGGAGGCCAAGACATATTAAAAGCCGTTAGTGATAGAGCTGTTATTCCCACCGGAGACGGCAAATACTTTGTAAAGATATACCTTGATCCGGAAAAAATAGATCTCTATAGAGCCGAGTGTGAATTTTTCGAATCTCATAATCCTACCCTTAAACCGAGGCTTTTTGCCTGTAACGAAAAAGCCCAGGCTCTAGTCTTAGAAAATATAAATAATCTTGATGTAATAAACCTATTTGATTATATGCAGGATACGACCACTTCAGCCGAAGATATATCAGCGGCCATTTCAACAATAGGTAAAGGTTTCGCCCGTATACATCAATCAGCCGAATCAAAAGGTGTTGTGACAGAAGCTGATTATAAGGCTATGACAGTGCGAATTTTTGAAGAAGTTAATTTTCTTCTAAGCAAAGGCTATAATTTTAGAACTAACCATCTGGAAGATTTTTTCAGAAGTAATGAACAGAGCATTATCGGCGAGGAGCAGGTGTATGTGCATGGCGATCCTGTACCCTGGAATATATATGTAAATCCAGTTAGCGGTGAATTAAAAGCCTTGATCGACGGCGAAGAAAGCGGATATGATTCCCGGGCAAAAGAATTGGCTAATATAATCCTTGGTCTTATCGATGCCCGAAAAAATAATCCTCTTTTGATTGCCAATATCGACAGTTTTATCAATATATTATTTGCCAGCTATAATGATATTTTTCAAGAATTTCAAGCATACGATTCTGATATTTTTTTAGAGCGTCTATATTTCTACTTAACAGTCCAGTTGATTCATGGAGCTTATATTTGTCAAAATAAATGGTCTATGAGAGGCTGGGTTCAGTTTCGTTTAAGCTTTGCTGAGAAATTAATCGAGGCTGGCGAGCTGGTTATAAACACTATTTTAAATGATGGTATAGGCCAAATGGATATAGCCTGGGCTGGCAATTTCGATGTCATAGATGAGGGCTACCGTGGTTATGCATCAGGCAAAACAATTTATATGAGCCAGAATCAATTTATCGATGTTTACGCGGAAGTCTTAATTTCTGAACGGGTGGGTGATCCAATATTCGGCCATAGCCTTTCTGCAGCCTTGCAGTGGCGGGATAAACAGACGAACCGTGAATGGTTAAATTGCCCAGTCGAATTTATAGAGTTTAAAGGGGATAATTTTCATATGAAAGCTAGAATCAAAGCCCCCGAACCGGGACAATACGAAGTCTGTCCTGTCTTTTCCGTTGATAACGGAGGGAGCTGGTATGCAGCTTGCTGGAATAATCAACGTTTAACCATAGAAGTATTTGGTTCACCGATTATAAATAAAACTGGTTCAAAAGGGCTGAGAGTTGCGGTTTTCGGTGACCCTCATGGCGAGCTTGATGGTTTGCGTTTAGGTTTTGAAAAATTGAATATTATTAAAAGAGCCGGCGATTACAGAGATGACGCCTGGATAATGAAAGGAGTAACTGCTGTAATTGTTGGGGATATCTGTGATCGGGGCAGCCAGCAGAAAAAACTATATGAATGGTGTGCTTTGATACGTAATAAAGCTGCAGAAACGCAAAGCCAGCTTATTCTTGGTAATCATGAATTAATGCATTTGCAAGGAATAGCTGATGATCTGACGCTCGAGAGCCAAATAAATGAATTTAGGAAAAAATTAAGAGAAGATGTTTTAAAAGGCCATATTAAAGCTGTTACTCATCTTGAGGGGCGTATAGTAGTTCATGGAGGAATTTTGCCTCATATTACCGCTGATACGGTAAGAAGATTTCATCCCCAACACTTATTGCTGATTGGAGAGGAACTAGGCAAGGAGGTTCATGATTTAAGCGATGAAGATATAGCTTTATGGCTGAATGCCAATCTAGATAAATTACGTCTTGATCAGATTGCTGTTGGATTTAACCGCCGCCTCAAAGAGGCTGCAGCTATTGATGATTTTAGTCCAGAGAGAGATATAATTTTTGCCCGCGGCAATGCTCATTTTTCTCCGGTACATAAAGGAAAGCAAGAATATGAGCCGGGGGGCATATTCTGGGCTGATTTCGACAACGAATTGATTTTGACCGATGAGGAATTATTACTACCTCAAATAGTCGGTCACCATGAAGGCAGAAAAATCCGCTGGACCCCTAAAGGCAGGGTGGTAAATGTCAATTTAATCTATAAACATGGTTTTGGAAGAAATGCCGGGGCTTTAGTCCACGATGGCAAGTTCTGGAGAGCAGTTTATTTTGACGGCCGGCCTGATGAGATTGTGCCAGAGGCATCCAATAGCTATTTAATCTCGGTTGTGGTTGTGGTGTTGCTTCTAGGCATTATTTTAAACTTCATCCAAAAACATATTTTTTCAGCCAAATCCCGCCTTGCAGGTAGGCTTTGGTTTTCAGCTAGTACAGGAATAATCAAACCCATGCTGGTTTCTCCCGGCAAAAAGGGTGTTTTGCCTGAAAATTTAATATATGATCATGCTTTAAGCGGAGCCGTTATTGAAACCGACAAAGATAAAAGAAGTAGCTGTCGTATAGCTAAGCTGAATTCAGGAAGGGCTAAATTACAGAATCTTATTGATGATGCCCTTGATATTCTGGATAAAAAGACTGAATCAACAGCAGCCGGTAGAATTTGGAAAAAGATACTAGAGCAGAATAGCAGAGAAGATAGAATTTACCCAATACTTGTTGCCAGCAATCTTACATTTAATGCTGTTAAGCATATTGACGAGCATGCTCGGGTATTTATTGTGCTTAACCGTAACTTTGCTACCACCTTAATGGATGTTCGCACATCTTTTAAGCAGGCTGCTGCTTGGATAATGGCTGAACGGCTTTTCCACGAGTTAGGCCATGATAATAATATTAAAGACAGAGAAGAAGAAATCCAAGAAGAAGTCCGTCAAATTTTCCGTGATTTGATTCTTTATATGAGTTGTTTAAGAAATTCTCCTTTTTCTCAGGCTATAGCCAGATTTTTCCAATCAGGCAGAATAAAACACCGCATGCAATTTCGCTCAGGTAATTATTTCCGCTTTTTAGAAAGATTAGCCGGATTAATGCATAATGGTGAATTAAAGACCCTTAGACAGGATATCGAGGCATTTGTCCGTTCACGCATGCCCCAGAATTTCAGGGCAATAAAGACCATGCTCATTGAGAGTGCTGACTATTCTTTGCTTAAACGATACAGCCTTTATACTGATTTGATTTTTCAGGATGATTGTGTTCAGCTTGTACTTACTCTTGATAAACCCTATTATCGAAGGGTTTACTTGGTATCTAGGCATGAGTTTGAATTATTAGTCTCTGACCATGAAGCTGATAATGAGATTGAGATGGTAGAAGAATACAGAGGAAATCATCTGGCTTTTGGAGCTTCGGATTATGAACAAAGGTATAAAGCTATTATCTGTGATGTTATGCGGATTGCTTTTCTAGCTCTCGTCTATGCAGTGGGCTCAGAATTAGAAAAGGGCCAGGCATTAAAAGCATCCCAGCTTATTTACGGCAGTGATTACTGTTTTGGTTTTATTACTAATCTTCAATACCGAAATGATAAAATAAATATTTTTACCAGCGAATCTGGTTCGCTAGATATAGGTTATGCAACTTTAAACCGGACCGGCCATCAGGAAACAGGCCATTGGTATTTACCGGTAAGCTTGGGCAGGCTGGTAGATTCTAAATTTTTAAACGGCTGGCTCGGCATATATCCAACACTTCCTTCTTTGATAGCCGAAGATACCCAGAACCATTTATTAAACCTGCATGAGCAGGCTGTTCGGGATAAAAACATGTCAATTGTTTATATGGGCATGGAGCTTCCGGCTGCAAGAACAAGAATTTATACTATAAAACCAAGCAGTAATTCAATTGATATTAATACCTTAATTATTTTCTTTGGGGCAAGTCTGCTTCTTACCATGGGCTTTCAATGGAATCCGGGCCGCAGACTTTCTAGTGATTTAAAAACATTAGATGAGCCAGGATTAAGATCTCAGTCGAACTCTTATTTATTGCCGGCTTTTCTTATATTGGTTAATTTATTTATTTTTTATTTGACAGTAGTTACCGTTAAAAAAATTATTTTAAAAATAAATCATCTTCTTTATAACAGAAGATATGTCGGCAATTTAACTCTTGGCAGGGCTAGTGCGGTTAATCCCATTCACTTTGAAACCAACCATGATGTGGTTAAGGCTTTCAGGAAGGGAAAGGTCGCAGTAATTTTTGGCTGTGACGGAATGGGTGAGATAGATTTAGCCGGAGCCGGCAGCCGGGCTTTTGCTAAAGAATTGGCCAGATCGACCAAAGAGTCTTTAAATAATCAGCAAAACCTTACAGAGCAGTTCATAGTTGAGAATGTAATGGTCAGAGGGGTATATTCAGCACGGGAAGAGCTTCTGCGGGTCGTAGAAAAAGAAATTATTTCCCGGGTCGGCTCACAGGTTGGCCTTGCTCTCAGCTTTGTTTTAATCTGGCATGAGCCTGGTGAAAACTTAAGGGTTTTTACGCTTCAGGTAGGAGACAGCAGGGCTTACTGCTATATTCCTTCGAACAGTGAATTTTTTCCTCTCATGATTGAAAGCCTCTACCGAAAGTGTTTTTCATCCTCGGATATTGATAGAAATTACCTTGGGCAGGAATATATTCTTATAAATGGAGATGTAATTACTTCAGGCTTAAGCGAGAAAGCCCAGGTGGCATTGGGAATAATTGCTAAAAAACAAGATTTACTAGCCACAACAACCACTGATAACGTTTTTGAGAAAAAAAGAGATAATATTTTTGAAAACAGGAATGTAGTAGATACTTTGATCGAATGCCACGAGGATAGCGGCCAGGTGTTTTTTGAGGATCTTATTCCTCAGGTGTTTGTACATAGCCTTGATGCAAATAAAGAACATGTATTTTTAGTAACAACAGACGGTTTACACGATCCTTTAAGCGATGAGGAAATAGCAACTAACCTAGAAAAGCAATTAGGCATTTCAGCCAGCCCTCAGGACATGGCTGAGTATTTGGTCTTGGAAGCCCAGGCAAAGCTTGATTATATTGAGGGCTTAAGGCCGGCAATAGTAAAAATATTTGATTTTCTTCATAATCATCAGAACGCACTGTTTATCGCTTTGTCCAGGAAAAACCCTGAGCTAGCCAATAGGTTCTCTAGATTTGCTGAATATTCCTCAAATTTAGGCCAGTTTGTTGGTGTTTCGAGAAATACTTTTAACCTGGTTTCAGCACCTCGAATTTTAGTCCCAGCAAAAAGAGAGCAGGTTGCTCCGATGAGCTTTTATGCCTGGCAGGATTATAATCAATATATCTGGAGCCTGTACGGGATGAACCAACAGGTTGAGCCGGGTTTTTATGAGCCCAAACTATACAGGCCTGGTTTTGTACTTTATAGAGCTATTTTAGATATAAAAGAGCTTATAGATTCGGTAACAATAGAGATTTCTAATCTAATAAGGGCCAATGAAGAGGAATTAAAGAAAAAAGGTTTGCCTGACCATATTAAAGAGCATTATGATAGCAGTAATAAAATATTTAATCAGGTACTTGATGAGATATTCAGCTGGGTGCTTGATGAGCTTGATCAGGTATTGAAGATAGCTAAAAGAAAAGATTTTGTCAGGATAAAAGCAGATGATGTAAGTGTTGCTGTTGCTCATGTTAATCCTTACACAGGGGAATCGAGCAAAGCAGATTCTGTAAACTCTGAAAAGAGCAGTTCTGCTTTAGATCTTTTGATGTATGTAAGCTTGCTTTTGGCAGTTTCTGTCTTAGCCTTAGCTAAATTTAATCCTGCTGCTGAACATATTCATATAGACTTCGAAGTTCCTGCAAATTCAGCCAATCCCAGGGATAAAGATTTAAGAAGTTTATTCTTAAGTGCCGAGATATTTAACCAGGACTGGATTGACAGGTTAGTCAACACAGCAAAAGACCCAGAAGCTATTTCTTTTATTGCTAGAGACGGAGAAAAAGTTGTAGGTTGTATTGCTTGTGCTGTTCCAAGTTCCAGGGAGATAAGAAAATATATGAGCAAACCTCTTGAAGATTCTGGCATAGAGATAGCTTTAGATGGTAACAGCCATTATATGGTCGGCATTGCGGTTGATCCTGCTTACCGGGGTTTTGGCATAGGCAGTGAGCTGGTTAAAAGATATGTTCAAGAGGTAATACAGAGAAAGAAATTCAGGTTTATTGTAATACACAGGATGAAGTTTCGCTTCAGAGGAAGAGAAACCCAAGAGAAATCATTATCGGCGATACTTTTCAGATTTTTCAGACCGTCAATCATTGAGTTTGGTCATAGCGTTTACTCAAAGAGAGGAAGTTTGCTGATAATAGACCTGAAGCCTGATGCTGGTTCAGCACAGGATGACAGCAGACAGCAGAGCAACAATACCGAGCTTCTAGGGTTTATGCTTATAGGTTTTGCCATATTCGTATTAGCCATAAAAGCATTATACAGGCATTTGATAACGGCGGTAAAGGAGCGGCCGATAAAGCTTAAGGCAATAGAAGAGTTGGAAATTATTCAGGATAATAAGGCTGAAAGCATAGGATTGCCGGCTTTAAGGAATATGTATAAGCAGGAAAAGGATAAGAAAGTAAAAGAAGCAATAATAAAGTCAATAGCAAGCCTGCAGACAAGGATAAGCAGGTTGAGAGTGACTGAATCCGAATATTTAACTTCCTCAATTTACGTTCCTGCTCAGTACAGCATAAAAAGATTAGAAGAGATGCTTAAAGACGAAAGCGATTTTGCTGCAAGAGAACAGATAATCAATAACCTAATAAGTTTGCGCCGCTATGCAGGTATAGAGATGCCTAAAACCAGGCAGGTTGTCGTTGACAGAGGAAGTTATGATGAAGTCCATTTAACAGTCTATCCTAAAGCTTGCTCTTCTTTTGATGCCCAGATGAATAATTCTCTTCGTCAGGTCAAGGCTGTCCTTGGAAATAGAGGGGTTATCTTGAAGCAGACCGCCTTAGTCAGGGCAGATAGCCAGGAGCATTTCTTAGCGAGAAAGAAAGCTTTGTTAAATATAATCGGACCTAATGCTCCGCCGACAAGTATTGTCAATCAAGCTCCGGCTGATTACCTTGATATAGCTATCGATTGTCTGATAGCCTTTCCTAAGCTTGACGAGAACATAGTTGTTGTCTACGAGCAAATAGACGACATGAGGTATACAGTTTTAAAATACAGCGGACTTCGTTGGGTGTATGCAGCCGGATTAACCTATGAACAGGTAACAGGAACCAGAGGCCAGTCCAGAAAAGCTTTAAGGCTTATGAAGAAAATCCTTGAAGCTGAAGGAATGGTATTCTCTGATGTGCTAAGACAATGGAATTATATTCCGGATATAATAGGATCTACTCCCGGATTTATAAAGAGACTGTCATTGCTTTTCGACGGCCAGCTTGCCGAATTTCCTGCCAGGTTATTATTTTTATTCCAAAGAAAAAGACAGAACTACCAGATATTTAATGATTCCCGTGGTATTTTTTACAGCCAGTCCAGATTTTATAATGGCTATCCTGCGGCGACCGGTATCGGACAGGCAGCAGGAAGCGTAGTTTTAGAATTTATTGCCCTTGATTGCACTAAGCGTAGTGATGTTATTGTAAAAGGAATAAAAAACACTCTTCAGGTAGATGCCCACAGGTATTCCCAGGAAAAGCTTAAAGGAAAGCCGGGGTTCAGGCAAAAGAAAAAGGCTACGCCAAAATTTGAGCGGGCAAAGATAGTCTTGGTCAAAAAAGGCGATTATGTATATGTTCATTTTTATGTTTCGGGAACAGCTGCCATCCGGGGAGAAGAAACCCAGCCTGAAGGCATAGAGAACCAAACCCGCCTTACTTTAGAAAATATTGCCAATCTGCTTACCCGGGAGAATCTAGAGATCAAAGAAAACCTGGGTATGATCAAAAATGCCGAAGTTCAGGCTTTGCTTGACAGCGTTAAGCAATTACAAATTGTTACATTAAGGGGTTATATAAAGAATCCTGAAGAGGTAACTGCTGTAGAGCAGGCAGTCCAGGAATATGATGCTTTTAAAGTTGCCGCTTCGTCTTTTGTAATCGCTGATGTATGCAGAGACAAATTGCTTGTTGAGATAGAGGCAGAAGCTGCAGCAAAGATAAGGTATAAGCCTAAAATAGTTGAGCGCTCAGATAGAAAGTTTGAAGAAAAGATAAAGGTCATTCCTCTGGGAGGCGTTGATTCTCCTGGTGCAAGCAGTTTTTATGTTAAGGCCGGAAAAACCAGATTTCTTTTTGACTGCGGACAGGGAGTGAATTCGGGCCAGTTTTTTATGCCCAGCTTTCATCTAATAGATGAGGGAATAGATTTTATAGCAGTAAGCCACCAGCACATTGATCATATCGGCTGTTTACCAGAAGCCATGGCTTTATTCGGCGAAGTCCCTGTTTTTGCTACTGAGCTTACCGCAGAGCATATTGTGATTGCTTTAAATGATTTGATAAACAAACGCAAGCAAAACCGCAGGATAGCCAGCTTACCCGGGGTAACTGCTAATCAGGCAGCCCGTGATGTTTATAGAGTGACTCAAAACCTTCGTAAAGTGCCGATTGTTTCAAATACCGATGATGCTGAATTTTATGCTGTTAACGGCTTAATCGATGATATCAAGATCAGCTTCCAGCCTGCCGGTCATATACTAGGAGCCTCAGCTATAACCGTGGCAACTCCTTATGGAAACATATTCTACAGCGGTGATTTTTCTAAAGAAGAAAGCCTTAGTACTTCAGGGATACAAAAGCCTAAGGCACCAGTAGATATCATGATCAGTGAGGCTACCTACGGCAGCAGGATAAGGATAGATGACCGAGAACGCCGGGGGTTAGAATTAGCCCTGGCTGTAAGAAATACTTACCAAAGAGGAGGCACTGTTCTTATTCCGGTTTTTGCTTTGGGCCGGGCAACTGAGGTGGTATTGACTTTATTAAAGCACAGGGATTCTGGGATTATACCAGAAGATATGCCCATATATCTTGACGGTGCAGCTGCCGGTATGTTTAAAATCGATATGAGAAATAGGCATTTAATGCCTGGATCGACAGAGGAAATAATTCAGAAGCTAAATTTTGTTCAGGGAGAATTTGAGTGGGGCAACGGCCTGTATAGAGTCCACAAAGATGATAGAAAAGATATTGCTTTTAAAAATTGCTGTATTATAGCCACATCGGGAATGATGATACCAGGTACTCTCTCGGCCAGTTTTTACCTGCCGAGAATCCTGCCCAGAAAAAATAATTCACTTATTCTTGTAGGTTATCAGGCGCCAGGTACACCAGGCAGCAGCCTGTTAAACCGTAGGCAGGGAGAAGGCTTTAGGCTGGCAGGCAGAAGGATTGCGGTAGGGGCCCAGGTACATAATATTTCCTTATCAGCGCATGCTGATTGCCATGAGCTTCTTGATTTTATTCAGGAAGTCAATCCCGGACAGTTGATTCTAATCCATGCTGATAAAGAAGCAAAGACTTCTTTGACATCCAGCCTTGTTCATTCGGGATTTGACTTATCAATAATAAGCCTTCCCGGATTAGGACAGGAAGTAGGAGAGCAGGCAGATATAGACATTTTAACAAGGGAAAGGGAATTTGCTGAAATTCAGGCTTCCGGAATTCTAAGTTCAAGCATAGCTCCTATAAAAAGAGCTTCTGATCTAAAGGCTATCAAGATAAAGGAAGATGAGCTTGCCCGTCAAGAAAGATACAGACGCTCAATCATTTCCGAAAGTGAAAAAAGTTTTATTGTGGTTGATATACTTACCTCTGAACATGTAGCCTGGTCAGTTCAGGTATTAAACTATTTCGACTGGCTAATCAAGAACCAACAGGGTAAAGGTTCTAATACTGCCATGAGCCTGGTACGCAGGGAATTCCAGGATTTGATTCCGCGTTTCAGAGAGGCAGGATTAGATATCAACGAACTACGTTTCTGGAAACCCGATGAGTTTTGGCATTTATGGGGTTATACAGCTCAGGATATCAAAGGATTTGATTCGATTGAAGCTTTAAGGCTTTCTGTACAAAAAAAGATAGCCAGACTTAAGACAGTAAAAAACAGCAATCCAGATAATAACAGCATAAATCTTATCATCTTATCAGTTATAGCTGTATTTTCATATATCATCCTGCGTTTAAGAAGAAATGAGACCGTTGAGTGGTATAAAGTCATAGTAGTAACAGCCTATGCAGCAGTAGCTTTAGGTATTTTTGGATACACAGTTTATATTATATCCGGCGGCAGTGCAGCCTGGCTAATCAGGACAATAGAGCTTAATTTTGCATTTATATTTAACGATTTTAGTCTGCTTAAAAAACCTTTACTTGCTGCCGTTATCGGGTTATTAGCAGCATTATTTCTTGAGTTCATTCAGACCAGAAGGCGGGGTGTTTACCTGGCCAGGAAAATAAGAAGGTTTTCTTTTTATTCAACATCAAAAAAGCCTGATCCTCTTTTTATTCAGATCCGTACCAGCCTCTTTTTACTTGCAGAAGATATCCAGGAAAGCAAGGATCCTAAAAACATATTTCAGAGTTTAAACAGTATGTGGGTTTATTTGATCAGCCAATGGCATGATTTGGAAAATTCTATGTTTAAAGAGCTTTCTTATGCCAAACAAGCAGGAAGAGAGCCAGTGCTTAACAGATATAAGAGAGCATTGTTAGAAGACTTAAGGTGCGATGTTGTCCAGCCTTTCGAAGATATATTGAAATCCTGGGCAGCAAGTTTCGGCCGAAAAGAAATATACAGGCTATACCTGCAATGGGCGGCATTCAGGCTTAATAATCTCCAGAAACGCTTGCTAGAATTAGAGCGGCAAAAATCTCTTTCTAAAGTCATGGCCAGCTGGGATTTTTACGATGAAAGATCAGGCTGCAAAATAAGTGTTCCATATAGAGTCAGAACAGATCAAGAAACACTGGATATAGAGGAAATAAAAACAGCCAGAGAGATCCTGGATAAAGTTTTAAAAAACCTAAATGATTTGTTGGATATTATTGATGAATATGCGAGTTTAAGAAAACTTAACAGGGTTCTTGATAATTCACCGGCCTTAAAGCAGAAATCATTTTTTTCAATGGATCATGCAGCAGATATAATTGAACTTCTTGATGCAAGGTTTTATAACATAGATATAGGTTATGCCGGAACCTACCTTTTGCATCTGAATTCAATTATAAAACATACATTTTTTCATGACCTTGTCAGGTCATTGATGGGCTTTATATCTTTTATATCCACGGTTTTTTCTAAACAAGCCGGATATGAGATTTCGCTTGATAGCGAAAACAATCTAAGTTCAGGAGTATATATATTTGTTTTTATTGTTTTAAGCCTTTTTTGTTTAGGTTTGTTTGTATATTATACCGAACACAGCAGGTATATTGAGACTAACAGCTATACAAAACTTGAGAGGCTTTATGAGAGAGATATACTTTCTTTGGTCTATAGCATGGGTTTTGACCAGACCCCTTTTAGACCCGATGAGCACTCTGAAGAGGTACGCCAGGCCCTAGAAGATTGCGGGCCAGAGCATTATCAAAGAGGGCCTCTAGGGATAATTCTTTATTCTTTAAAGGAACTCAAGAAAAATTTACTCCATGGTAAAGACTGGACCCAGCTGGAGTGGCCGGATAACGCCATGAAGATAACTGCTAAAAAGACCAGAGATAATTTAAGAGTAACCTTTGTTAATTTTCTTCCTGATACTGCATTATCTTTTGAAAGAGCTGTTAAAAGGGGCCAGACAACTTCAGCGGTAGTAAACGAGTTTTACGGTTATGCAGTTGGATTATCTAACATCATTACCTTTATAAAGCAAGGGATTATCAAGGCTACTTTGGATGTAGAGTGGGGCAATGAACACTGGATAGTTTCAGGTCAAAGGCAGAAAGTTGAGAATTTGGGCCTTAACTGGTTTTCTCCCAAACATACCATTGTCAGCGATGACCGACGAGCAAAGATCAGAGTAAAGAAAAGAGTTAAAATTACTTTAACAGCAGACCGAAACCAGCGCATCAAGCATGTTCTTAATAGCTCAAACAACACGGCTCTTTTGATTATGGGCATAACAGCGGGGTTATTATGGGTTAATTTTGAATCAGGGCTTTTGGCTGCTGAAGGATTGATTGATAGGTTAGGATTGAAAGGCTTTAAGCTAGATATATCAGAACAAAGCAGAGATTCCTTAAGTTTTACAGTATGGTTTATTTTTTTATTAGCCATAGCCGGCATTATAATCAGAGGGTTTTCTTTTATCCAGACAAGGAAATTAAATACTTACATAAAACAATTTGAACATTCTCCGGGGTTATACAAGCCAAAAATGCTTTCTCAGGAACAAGGTCAAAAAATAATAGGCTTAAGGCCTGGGACGCCTGTGTCTTTAGAGGTAGGGTTGATAACTGATGAAAGTGAATATGTTTATGTCCAGCTGGGAAAAGATAAAAAAGGGTTTTACGTAGTTGCCTTGGAAGAAGTTGAAAGCAAAACAGTAGAGGCAAGCCCGAGGATATATTTTATTAAATACCTTGCTTTAGGGAGAGATCCTGATTCGGGAAAGTTGTTAATCAGCGCAAAGAGGTATTTGCGCCAGAGAGATTTTGAGCTTGACTTTAGCTGCAGCGAAAATACTCCCAGGGTTCAGATGACATTTGAGCCGGTGTCAGGAAACAGGCTTAAGGCAGACTTTAAAGTAAGAGGCGGTAACATCAATGTCCCGGTATTAGACAGGAAAAAGGTCAAAACTGCTGTTTGTGAAGGTAAAAATGTTAGAAAAGCCTTAGAAGCTAAGGTAAGACTGATAACCGAAGGTGGTGAAAAAGATATCGATTATCAGATATGGAGGCTTGCCAATGCCGAATACGTAATAACAACTCCCGAATCCAGTATTTTCTCAAAAGTCGGTACAGCAGACCAACAGGCTTATTATTCATATGAAGAGGCAAAGAGAGCAATAAAAAAATGGAGCAGCGATTTATTTGAGTGGCAGGCAAAAAGAGACAAGATGTTTTCCTATATATTAGAAAGAATATCAACTTTTGGCTTGTTTATTCTTTTCGTCTGTCATGCCAATATAAACCGTTCGGCAGCAATGTATCTTATTACTATCAATGAGGTCGTTAAAAACAGCTGGGAAGACAATATAGCGGTTTTTTCAGGAGGTGTGGGAAAATTCGGTTCGAATGCCTTAGATCCAGTGGTAAGAATAAATGCAGAGAATTCAGGGATAGATCAGAGTTTTATTGATGGTTTTTCTTCGGCAATATTAAAGGCTGAAAGTTTTGAGGTAAATAGTTCTGATGTAATATTTGTCGCCGAAGAAAAACACCGCCAGAAGATTCTAGGATTGGTCAAAAGTTCCGTATTATCAGCAGTCGAAGAAAAGACCTTCTTGTTCAATGAGCTGCTTCCGGTATATGACAGCCGATATGCATCTGATATTTTTGACGGAAATGTATTTGATGAGATAAAAGACACCTTAGAACGATATCTATTTCCTGTTTTTGCCGAAGGCATGAGACAGTATGGACTTAGAGGGGCAGATCGGCCTGATCTTGAGTCAAGGAGCTTTTCTTTGTGCTCTTATTTTATAATTCCGGCTGTGCTTATGTTTTTAATTCCCGGAAGAAAAACCTTTTACCCGGGCATGGCTGCTAAAGGTTCATCTAAACCGGATATAACCTTGGAACGGACAAGACACGAAAAAGCTTTTAGACTGGTAAGCAGATTTGATCCTGCCTGGAACAGGAATAAAGCAGTGAAAACAATAGCCGAAGCGGCAGAAAGCCTTATGTATTCGTTGGTCGATGACTCTTTGGATTTTGAACTTCTAAGGGTAAATATCCACGGTCAGGCAGGAAGGAGGTTGTTGGAGGTAAATTATGAATTTCAGACAATCACCATAGATATTCACTGGCAGGTTTTTGATATATTAGCCGAAAACCCTGCTTCAGAAGTGATAGCTGATATAAGAAAGCATGAATTGAAGGAATTAAAGTATTTAGAGCATGAAATAGAGGTGTTTCAAGCCAGAAGAGATAATCATTCAGGATACGAACCAACATTTGCTTTTAGAGAATATCACGAAAGCGCTACCTGGCAAAGCTTGGGTGATTTTTTCAGAAATCCGGCAACGATGCTAAAATTTTTAAAAGAAGTGAAAAGATATGGTATTAATCTTTCAGATGAATACAAGAGCCAGCTGGATATTCTGGCCTACCAATACCGCAGGCATAATGGAGCAAAATATAAATTCGCTTTTGTTATCAGTAAATGGCTTAATAGAATAAACTCGTTTTTTCAACAAGCCTTGATCATCATCAGTAAGATCTTGCATTATATCCTTGCTATTTTAATTAAGCTTAGAAAAAATCTTAGGCCTAAAAAGAGAAAAATCGTTAGGAAAAGATTAAAAGAAAATTCTTTGATTTTATCTCTTGCAGAGATATTCGGATTAGGCATAGAAGATGCTATCGGGGTTTTCATAGGCAAGGGAATTGGAATTGATGACTTAAGAGGTTTTGAACTAAACTTATCCAGCGCACTAAGAATAATAAAATCTAGTTATAAAATATCAGGCCTTTTTGTATCCGGTCCGGGCATAGTCGTGCTTTTTTATCCCCAGAAGGCAACCTACGAAGCTGACGTAAATCCAAGGGCGCTTTATTTACATATTCCCGATTTCAAAAACAATCCTGGTTTATGGCAGGTGAGGCCTTATGATTATCAGGGGACTGTCCTCAATCAGAGAGGAAATAACGCCCTTGACCATTATATAAAAATTTATGACGACGGAAAAAATTTTATCGGCCCAAGGCTTATATCAGGAAATAATCAATTTGGGGAATCAAATAATATTTCTTTGGAATTATTATTCTATGCCGTCCTGACCATATTTTTGGCTCTGATAATTTACAGCATTGTTAAAATATATGAAAGAGTCCAGTCTTGCTTGCAGGAAAAGCACATCCTAAAAAAGGCCGAGACGATGTGGAGGCTGCAGAATCATATCTACCAAAAAAGCAATAAACCCCTGCCGATATTTAGATATAATCCTTTTGTTCTTCAAGTAATTGTTTTTATCCTGACAGTCATGCTCATAGGCTTCTGGGAACAGATAACTGCTATTTTAAAAAATTTATTAGACTCTTCCGATAGAGGCCAGTCAAGAAGTCTTTTGTCTGGGTTTTATCTTGGCCTGGCTGCTTTAACTATGAGTTATTTTAGACCTAAGCCTGGCCAGGATAAAAGTATTAAAAGGCTTTTTGTCCCTAATGAGAAAAGCTTAGCCAGGAATACCCAGGATTATGCAAAATTCCTGCACATTTCTGATCTTGGAAGCACTCTTGATAATGCTTTAACAAAGGCAGCGGTTTATGCTGATTTTGGCTGCGGAATTGGCCGGGCTCCGGTTGAAGAGGCAGATCAGAATAACAGACTTAGAGCTTATGGGGTTGATATCATCCAGTGGCAGGAGCAAGACTTAGCAAGCCCGGTTAATGAATTTGATTGGAATGAATTTGCAGAGAAAAGAACAAGACTAGAGAAAGAAGGGAGGTATGAGTTTATAGAAGGAGATATAACAAATGTCAGACTGCCGGAAAATGCGGATTGCATAACCTCATTTTTCACCCTTCAGTATGTTGAAGACCCGATAAGAGCATATCTGAATATGTATAATCAGCTGAACCGCGGGGGAGTAATGGTTGCAGCTTTGGTTATTCCCAAGAGAGCAGATACTCTTAAATACTATGACCATCTTACGTCGCAGATGGCCAGTGTTTTTATTTGTGAATTATCTTCTTTTGATGGTGAAGACGCAAACATCTATCTGATCGTTGTTAGAAAATTCAGTAACCGGGAGTATCACTGGAATATGATCCTTAAAGGATACAGCGAGATAGAAGTAAATGTCGGAACCGAAACTTTTACTGTACGCGCGCCAAGATATATTGACCAGGGTTCAGCTGAAGCAATGCGTATGGAAAACTTAATCGATAGAGACTCCAATTCAAATGAATTGTCCGGATTATTAATAATAGGGTTAGGGGTATTATTAAATTGGTTGCGAACAAAATCAGAAGGTGCCGGTTACTTTGGCAATATTATCCCAAGCCGCCACAAGGGTGCCATTGAAGGGGCAATAAACCGGGGAGATTATAAACCTATAGAGGATTTTAACTGCCTTGTTTCCATAATAGAAGATATTCCGGTTAGATTCTATCAACTTACAGCAGTTGTTCCCCGAGCACCTCCGCAGTTTATCTGGACAAAAAAGCCTGATCATATCCTAGAAATATATTTTTCTAATGAATGGTTGGCAAACCGCTTTAGAGAAATATTCCCCGAAGAACTATCAACTGCTTTAAGGGCAGTTGCTTTCCATGAATATCAGGAAATGGTCAAGGGCAAGGCCCACCGAGGAGCACGCGATACTACCCTGAGACAATTTAATGATATAGCGCTTAAAGTAGAGTCAATATTCGCCCAAATTGAACATGTAACCATGCGTCCAGTTCCCGGTGACAACATACCGATTGCCTTAGGCGATGAGGTAGAAATTGAGACCCTAATTCGTACAACCTTAGAAACTTCAAGAGAACTTATTGAAGTTCAAATTTACAGTAATATAAATAAAGGCGAGTGGCAGGCTATAGATGTCTTACAGGAAAATATAAAACCAGGTTACGGCGAAAGGGGAGAAGCAGTTCCCGGAACCTGGTTCGTAAATTTTAAATTAAGACCTGAATATTTGGGTCATTATGAGTTTACAACCCGCGCCAGGATAAAAGGAAGACCGGATAGTGATTTTAAATATGCTTATGATGGTGGGAATGTTAGTCTGCAGGTGCATAATACTCCAAG
>JAFGHG010000162.1 GCA_016939345.1 Candidatus Omnitrophota bacterium | reverse complement strand
CATTTACAGGATAATCGCTTTTATTTTTTTAGGCGGGGTCCTTTTGGCTGTTTCAATGGTGTATACGAAATTCATTGCTAAAGGGGTTTCGGATAAAAAAAGCTAAATAAAAAATATTTTTTGTTTTTTAATAATTTATAGTAATATATTTTAACCGATAAGAAGCAAGGAGATTAACATGAAGAAAAATAAAATGATTTTGTTTGTTTTATTTGCTTTTTCTCTTGTTGCCAGCGGCTGTGTTGCTTTGGTCGCAGGAACAGCCGGCGGAGTAGGAACCGCTACCTGGCTTTCAGGAAAATTAGTGCAGGAAGTTGATTATTCTATGGATAGGGTTATTGCAGCAAGCGAGAAAGCACTTCAATCTTTAAGCTACAGTGTCACCAAAAAGGTCGTTAAAGACGATGTGTCACAGATAATTGCTGAGTATAGTGACGGCAGGACAATCTGGATTGATATCCATAAGGTTTTGCCTGCTACGTCCAGAATAGAGATAAGAGTTGGTATGACCAGTGAGCAGGAGCCTGCCCGTCAAATCCTCAATCAAATCTTAAAATATTTGTGAGGTAGCCATATGAAGAAAATATTGCTTGTAGATGACGAAAAGGATATGCTTGATATTTTCGGTACGGTTCTTTCTAATTCCGGTTACGTAGTGGTTAAAGCCTATAACGGCAAGGACGGTATACTCATGGCCAAGAACCAGAAGCCTGACCTTATCATATTGGATATTAAAATGCCGGGCATGGATGGTGTTGCCGCAAGTGACATATTGCGTGACGATCCTGTTACCAGAGATATACCGGTCATATACCTTTCAAGCCTGGTAAAAAAAGAACAGCTCAAAGACGGTTTTATCGAAGGCAGCAGAATAGGAGATCTGCATTTTCTTTCAAAATCCTGCAGCTTCGAGCAGCTGTTAGCTGAAGTAAAAAAAGAGATCGGTTCCCCCCTTGGGGATGCTTCTTGATTATTCTGCAATTCCAGCCTTCTTTAGGAAAGATTCCGCAAAAAAACTTATGTTCGTAAAGAGTTTTTATTTAGAGGCAGAAAACTGGGCAAGAGGAAAGCAGTGGCTGTGGAGAGCTGTTTTACTTTTGTTTTTTGTCTACGCATTTATACGTCATCTTAAGGACCCTATGTACGAAAGCATACTCGGGCCGCTTAATCTGGGGATCCATGAATTCGGACATCTTATTTTTATGCCTTTTGGAGAATTCATGCATATGATAGGCGGTACTGTATTCCAGGTTTTCGTACCACTTTTCGCGGTCTTTAATTTTTATCGTCTGGATGATTATTTTTCCATAGCACTTTCCTTTGGCTGGCTTTCCACTAATTTTTTTAATATTGCCAGGTATGCTTCAGACGCCAGGAGGATGGAGCTTTCTTTAGTAACCCCTTTCGGCGCAGAACCTGTACATGATTGGAATTATATCCTGGTTAAATTGAGATTGCTGCATTGGGATTTAAGGATCGGAGGTTTTTTCAAATTATTAGCAATCGTTTCTATGCTGATCTGTTTTCTCTTTGGTCTTTGGCTGATTTTGAAGATGATAAAAAACAGGCCCCTTGAAGTTAAGATCAAAAATTAAGCTGTAATACATGTCTGAAGTTTTTTTAGCAGCTCAAATAGCCAGTCTGGCAGTTAAAATCGAAGAACAGGGTGTGATATTCTATAATGCCCTGGTAAGGTCTACTGACGATAAGCCAGCCCGCGAGCTCTTTACTCTTCTTTCTAAACAGGAAAATAGGCACGCCTCTTTTTTTAAAGCTCTTATCAAGTCAGAAAGAGAAAACCCTAATCTGGCTGTATACTCGGGCGAATTTTATTACTATGTTTTAGCTATCCTTACCAGCCTAAAAAATTTTCTTTTTGATGATAACGGCAGCATCATCCTTCCTCTTGATTTTTCCCGGGCCCTGGATACAGGCATAGATATAGAGAAGAAATCAATCGAGGCTTACACTAACATATATAACACATTAGATAAAAGATATACAAATGTACTTCTAGATATAATAGATGAAGAAAAAAGACATTTGAAGTCTTTACTGGCCCTTAGAAAAAAAAATTTTCCTGAAGATGAAAAAAAATAATAAAAATAACCTTTCTAAATTTAAGCAAATACTGGATTTAATTTCTGAAGCCGGCATGCTTAAAAGGGTTGTCCGTTCTGGCTGGACTGTGCTGGGTGTTCCAAATCCTGAATCAGTTGCCGAGCATAGCTTTAGATGTGCAGTGATTGGCTATTGTCTGGCAAAGACCGAGGGCGCAGATCCCTACAAAGTGTTGATGATGGCTCTTTTCGGAGACATCCAGGAGTCTAGAACAAGCGATCTGCATAAAATGGCTCAGCGTTATCTTGATGCTCAAGAGTTTGAAGACCGGGCTTATTGCGAGCAGATCAGGAGCCTGCCGGCAGCTATTAAAGATGAGCTTTTTTTTATGCGCGAGAACTATCGAAGCCAGAAATCAAAAGAAAGCATTATTGCCAGAGATGCTGATATTCTGGAGTGCTTGATCCAGGCCAGAGAGTATTATGAGCAGGGGCATAAACAGGCTGTAAAATTCACTAAAAAAGCCCCTAATTTCCTTAAGACCAAAAGCGCTATAAAACTCTGGAAATTAGCAAAAATAAGTGATTTGAATATTTGGTGGCTGAAATTAAGCGATTTCAGGCGTTAATCTACTTAGGCAATGAAATTATACAGAAGCAGCGGTTTTACCTTGATAGAGCTTATTCTTGTTGTGGCCATAATTGCTTTGTTAGCTGCAATAATGATGCCTGTTATAGCTGCTGCCCGGCTTAGGGCAAGAGTAGCTAAAACAGTGCAATTAGCAGACACCCTAAAGCATGCCTGTATAATGTATAACTCAGATACAGGAAGTTATGCCAGAGAAGACGCAGGATCACCAGGGCCGGCAAACCGTGGATTAACAATAGATTATGGTATTTCTGGGTGGGATGGGCCATACATAGAGAAGGAGCTTACCTATACTAATAAGGATGCTGGCATTGGATACATGGGGCCTGGACCTAGTCATACTCCGCTTGGCGGCATACGCAATCAGCTTTGGGGTTACGATCTTGATGGGGATGGAAGTCTAGATAAACCAGTGAACTCTGATGGTAATGAATTAATCTTAGAGTGGGCGTGGGAGAACGAAGCAAAAGCTCTTAATGACTGTTTGGATAAAGATATCCCTGGAGATTGGAGGGTTACTGGAAGAGTTAGATTTGCTCTGCTTGGCGGAGGCTGGCCAGCTGGTTTAGGGACAATAAGTGTATATCTAATAGGCGGGTCGTAGGCATAATTTAAAAAAATACCAAAAATTCTGCTAAAGGCTTGAAAATAACCAAGAAATATGTTATTATCTAGTGAAAAGCTGGACTTGTTGCCTAAAAGCCACGGGTCCAGTTTTCTATTTACAGGATATTTTGCAGAATAAACCAATGGATAATGTTATATTTGATTACCGAAGGAAAGTAAAAAGAAAACCCTGTTTTTTAGCTTCAGGCTTCATTTTATACAACAAAGCCCCAGTCCTTGCCGGGTATGAAGACGTTAGTGTTTCCGGAGCTGGCATTCTCACAAACGGAGCATTGCAGGTTAATGGTCAGGTTACCCTTGCTTTGAATACCCGTAGAAAAGGCCTTGTACTTGTAGACGGCAAGGTCTGCTGGTGCCAAAGAGTCAGGTCGGGATGGCGTTCAGGGATAGCATTTAACAGGGTTTTGTCTTTTGAACCGACAATAATAGTTTGATTATCTGATGCAAGAAAAAAGAGCCCATACAAGAACAAATATTTCTTTTCCTGTTGAGTGCAGCTTTTTGCCCCAACGTAACTATTTTTATACAGTTACAAGAGATTTAGGCAGAGGAGGCTTGCAGATCATAACTAATAAATTCATAGCTAAAGATAATATAATAAAAGTAAATATCAATCTGATTGATAAAATCATAACCACCAAGGCTAAGGTAGCCTGGTGCAATAAAACCAGAGCATCAGAACGCTATTGCGCCGGCCTTAGGTTTGTTGAAATGTCAAAACCTTCCCAGAAACAAATAGGCAATTTTCTGGATAAACTTACCCCTGTTTGAAGAGTAATCCTGCAATAGACCATTGGATTTATAAAAAAATATTTATCGACTGCATCATTCTGCAGCCTTGGCAGGCAGATAAGTTAAAGGGCTTGTAGGCGCTTTATCAATTCTGGACCATATAGAAGCGCATATGCTCGAGAATCTGCTCTTTGATTTTGGGGTCGATCTGAATGAATTTTATGCCTAAAAGATAGGGAAATTTGGGATCATCGGTCTCGTTGCGCCTGACAACCTCTCCTACTGTAACCGCCGGTTTTTCAAAACCAGGAAGATATATGCCCAATTCGATTGTTTTGCCGATCTCGAATCTATAAGGGCTTACCAAGCAAATACCGTCTTCAGAGATGTCTCTGCTTAAGGCGTTAGTCCTTAATAGATACTTGGAAGGGCAAAGGGCTACTGTAAGAGATTTATTGACCCTTACGCCTTTTCTTCTCTCAGCAGTTGCTGAATGTTGTTGTTTTTTCTGCATTTTTACGACCTCCCTTCGTAATAATCATACCATATATTGTGGGTTTATAGGATACACTCACCAAAATAAAAAGAAAACGTTTTCAGCTTGAGAAAGCCTTTAATTCACTGAGTTTTGAGAAGCAAGTAGATAATTTTT
>JAFGHG010000161.1 GCA_016939345.1 Candidatus Omnitrophota bacterium | reverse complement strand
TTTTTGAAGAAAACAAAAGTAAGCTTGAAAAATATTTAGGCTTGCTATTCTAAGGTTTGTTATGCGTTTAATACAGACTTTGCCAAATATGAATATAGGAGGAGTGGAAAGGGGTGTGCTTGATTTAGCTGTTTACCTTAAAAGAAAAGGCATGGAAAATAGTGTCGTCAGCGGAGGAGGAAGGCTTGTTGAAATATTAGAAGAATACCACATCCCGCATTACAAACTGCCGGTTTACAGAAAATCCCTTCTTGCTCTTCTTTGCATAAGAAAATTCCGCAGGATAATGGAAAAAGAAAACCCTCAGATTGTGCACGCCCGCAGCCGCATCCCTGCCTGGATAAGTTTTTTTGCCACCCGTAGCAGCGATGCAATATTCATTACCACTGCTCATGGTATGTATAAGAATAAGTTTTTTAGTGAAATCATGGGATGGGGGAAATTTGTCATATGTCCTTCCAGGGTTGTAGCCAGGCATATGAAGGAGAGATTCGGTGTTCCAGATAGCAAAATCGTTGTAATAAACCGCTGGGTTGATTTAGATAAATTTGTCTTTAATGAATTTACCGCTCAGCAAGATAACAATGCCGTAGTAACAGTGGGCCGGATATCTCCATCCAAAGGCTACGAATATCTAATAGAAGCTTTTAAAAAAGTAGTCAGGTTTAACCCCTATCTTAAATTAAAGATCGTGGGCTCTCCAGATAAATCTAAGATGCGTTATTATAATTATCTTAAGACCCTGGTTAACCGTTATGCCTTAAATTTTAATGTTGAGTTTACAGGTTTTCGTTCTGACATCGAGAATGTTTTAAGGGGGGCAAGGGTGCTGGTAGCGCCTTCGGTCATTGAAGAGTCTTTTGGCAGGGTATTGGTAGAAGCTTTTGCTTGCGGGGTTCCGGTGGTAGCAACCAGAGTCGGCGGCTACAACGAGATAGTTGAAGATAAAAAAGAGGCTCTTTTGGTTGATCCGGCTGACAGTTCACAGCTTGCTGACGCAATCTTAAAGATCCTTGACGATCCCTCCTTTGCCAAGGCTTTGACACAAAAAGCAAGAGAGAAAGTAGAAAAGAATTATACCATGGCCAATTGTCTTAAACAGATAGTCGAGGTTTACAATCTATGTTTGATCCAGGAGAGAATCCTGATTATTAAAATTTCTTCTTTAGGAGACCTTATACTTGCCATACCTTCTTTTTATGAAATCCGAAAAAGATACCCTCAATCCAAGATAACCTTGTTGACTTTACAAAAATACGTATCTTTTGTGAACGATTGCCCTTATATCGACGAAGTCATTTCTCTTGATGATAACTACAAGAAGATAAAAAATATTTTACCTTTGGCTAAAAAGTTAAGACGGACAGCTTTTGATTATATAATAGATCTTCAGAACAGCCGCTCGTCCCATTTGATAGCATTTTTAAGTTTGCCCCGTTATTCTTTCGGTTTTAAACTTCGTTGGGGAGCTTTGCTTTCTAAAAAAGTTGCCTATAAAAGAGGACTTGATCCCTTGAGTTCACAGGAGCAGATACTGAAACTTTTAGGCATTAAATTTGGTCAAAAGCAGTTGATCTTTTGGAATAAAAAAAGCCAGTCATCCCTGCCCTTGACCGGAGAAAATTTTATCGGAATAAATCTATCGGCATCATCAAAGTGGCGTTCTAAGCGGTGGCCTACAAAGAATATCATAAAATTGATAGGCATTATATATAAGAATCTCGCCGGTTTCAGAGTGGTCTTCTTTGGTGACAGCTCCTGCCGGGATTACGCCCATAACATAGGCCAGTCGGTAAACCCTCACCCGATTAATTTATGCGGCAGGACAAGCTTAGATGATTTACCGCTCATCCTTAAAAAACTTAAAGTTTTTATTACTCCTGATACAGCCACTCTGCACCTGGCCCAGGCCGTGGGAATATCTACTATAGCCTTATTCGGGCCTACCGATCCTGAACGACACACTGTGAAATCACGCAACCTTTTTGTTTTTTGTCAAAAGAGGGCTTGTTCTTTTTGCTACAAGCCGAAATGCAAATTTGCCGACGAGAGCCTTTGCCTTGAGGATATAAGTCCTCACCAGATCTTTTCGATGATAAAAAATATATTGGATTTGGAGCAAAGGGGGGTTTCAAGCGAAAAAAATATTTGACATGAATATCCTGGTTTTGACTACACATCTTAACAGGGGCGGGATTTCGCGTTACGTTATAAATCTTTGTAAAGGTCTAACTAAGCGCGGACACAAGGTTTTTGTTGCCTCAGCTTCCGGGGAGTGGCTTAAAGATCTGAACGCCGATATTTACTCTCATAAACATATACCGGTTAAGACTAAGTCCATATTCAGCCCTAAAATAATGGTTTGTTTTTTTTATCTTCAAAGTTTTATCAGACAAGAGAAGATTGATGTTATTCATGCCAACACCAGGGTAACCCAATGCCTGGCCTATTTGCTTTACAAAAAAACAAAAATACCTTATATTAGCGCTTTTCACGGTTTTTATAAGCCTAAATTTTGGAGAAAAATGTTTAAGCTTTCCGGTTTAAGGAGCATAGCAGTAAGTAAAGCTGTTAAAAACCATTTAGTTGAAGATTTAGAGATCGAAATAGACAGCATAAGGGTTGTTTATAATGGAATAGATATCTACGCTATGGACAGTTACAAGAGCAGCAGGCAGAACTGGGGCTTTAAAGAATCTGATTTCTTAGCCGGGATTTTAGGCAGGATTTCGGCTGAAAAGGGCCATGAGTTGGCTATTGAAGCTGTAGCCAGGCTGGTCCCCAGGCATGAAAACTTTTACTTTATTATTTCAGGGGAGGGTAAACTTAAGGAAAAGATCATAAGTTTGATAAGTGAACGCAACCTCGAGGATAGGGTGAGATTTGTAGACAGCCCGGCTAATGATTTCTTAAAGAGCCTGGATTTGCTTTTAGCCCCTTCGGAAAAAGAAGGTTTCGGTTTTTCGATTGTCGAGGCTTTTGCCGTCGGCTTGCCGGTCATCGGCTACAATACCGGAGGGATAGCTGAATTGATTAAAGACAGGCAGAACGGTATCCTTTTTAACACTTATAATAGTCTGGTATTAGCTGATGCAATTGAAGAATTGATGATAAAACCGGAATTAAGAAGAGGCCTTAGTGATAAGGCCAGGGAAACAGCTGCTTTTTTTTCTTTAGAAAATATGGCGGCTATGACCGAGAAAGTATATCTGGAGGTCTTAAAAGCATGAAAAAAATTTTCTCAATAACAGCTATATTGTTTTGCATCATTTTTGGATCTTTCTACCTTTACCTTTATTGCAATTACGAGGTTCCTATATTGATGTATCATTCGATAGACAGCTCAAAGGTTAACAGCTATGCAGCTGTTTCCAGAGACAATTTTCAATCCCAGATGGATTTTATAAAACAAAATCGTTACAATGTTATCAGTTTTTACGATTATTGCCGTATGCTTAAAGAAAATTTACCCATACCCAGAAAATCAGTAATAATCACCTTTGATGACGGCTATAAGGACAACCTAAAAGCTATCAAGGTGTTAAAGGAGCATGATTTCCCGGCTGTATTCTTTATAATATTTGATAAGATAGGCCGGCAAGGGTATCTATCGGCTGAAGATATATCTAATTTTATTGAAATTCCGGGTTTAGAAATCGGCTCTCACACCTTGAGTGAAGCATACCTGCCTGAAATCGGCGAGGAGCAGTTAAAGCAGGAGATCTTTGATTCTAAAGAAAAGCTGGAGGATAAATTCAACCGGAAAATAAGGATTTTTTCTTATACCAGCGGAGGATTTAATGAAAAAGCTATTTCTTTGGTTAAAGACGCAGATTATTATTGCGCATGCACTACAAACCGGGGTTTTGACCGAAAGCTTCAGCCTTATGCCTTAAGAAGGATAAAGATTACAGACAATGATAACGGCTTTACTTTATGGGCCAAGCTGTCGGGTTTTTACAATATCTTTAAAAAACCCAAAAGCCCCTTTTAAGTAAAAAAAAAGATGAAGAGGATATTGGTCGTTAATCTAAACTGGCTCGGTGACGTAGTTTTGACCACGCCGGCTTTTAAGGCCCTTAAAGAGAAAGAGCCTTCAGCTTATCTGGCGGTAATGGTGGTAGAGCGTTTGAGACCTGTTTTTGATGATAATCCTTACATTGATGAAGTGATATCTTTTGATGAGCGTACCAGCGAAAAAAGTTTTTTATCCAAGTTAAGATTTATAGCCCGATTAAGGAAAAAAAAATTTGATACTGCTTTTTTGGTCCACAGATCATTTACACGGGCCTTGATCTGTTTTCTTGCCGGAATAAAGCAGAGGATAGGGCAGATGCGTTTTAAAACCAATCTGATACTTACTAAAAAGATACCTCCGCTTCCTGCCGGAGAACACCGTCAGGATTCCTACCTTAATATTTTTACTGGAGCAGGCATCTCAATAAACGACAAAAAACCACAAGTCTATCTGCCCAAAAATTTCGAATCTAATGTAATAAAAGAGATTTTTGCTTTGGGCAAGGAATTTGATTTTTTGATTGGAATACACGTTGCCGGGAACTGGCTGCCTAAACGCTGGCCTAAAGATTTTTTTGCCAGTCTAAGCGACAGGCTTATTCTTGAGCTTGCTGCCGGAGTAGTATTTACCGGCGCAAAAAAAGATATGCCGGCTGTAGCAGATGTGATCAGGCTTATGAAAGAAAAACCTTTTGACTTTTCCGGAAAAACCAGCCTTAAGGACTTGGCAGCTTTAATCCAGAGGATGGATTTTTTTATTTCAAACGATTCAGGACCAGCCCACCTTGCGGCCGGGTTATCTGTCCCCACCCTGGTACTTTTCGGCCCGACTTCTGAGAAGCTA
>JAFGHG010000160.1 GCA_016939345.1 Candidatus Omnitrophota bacterium | reverse complement strand
GATCTCTCATCTCCAAAGCCTTACCTAAGACCTCAAGGGCGTTTATAACCATATTTATTCTTTCTTCTTCAAAGTTGGCCTGGAGTGTCATGTCTCTGGTAGTGCCCATTGTGCCTATAATCCTGCCTTTTTTATCATGCATGGGAATTTTTGTGGTAATCACCTTGTTCCAGTTTCCGCTGGGAAGAAGGGTTTTCTCTATTTTACCGACCACAGGCTTTCCGGTTTTTAATATATGTCTATCGTCATCAAACATTTCCTTGGCTTGTTCAAAAGGGAAAAAATCAAAGTCAGTTTTTCCTAATATCTGACTTTCGTCCATACCGGTGCCTTGAGTATAAAACTTATTTACTTTTACGATACGGTTGTTTCTATCTTTAAAGTATACAGCATCAGGAATATTGTCGAAAAGGCTCTGTAAAAGGTCTTTTTCCATTAAAAGCTTTGAATTTATTTCTTTTTTGTATGAAATATCCTGGACGACTGCTTCTATGCATTTTGTGTTATCCCTGGTATAAACATTTGAAGCTGTAAGCAAAGCCCAAAATTCATTTCCCTTTTCAGTTTTCAGCGGTACCTCGTATAACTTAATTTTATCGTTACGGTTAAGAAGGGCTGCAAAGACAGTCAGATCTTTAGGATTAAAAAATAAATCCTGGAGTTTTAATGCAAAAAATGACCTTCTATGTGTATACTTAAGCAAACGCAAAAGCGTTGCATTCACGCAGGTAAATTTTTGCTCAGGCAGGATTTCATAACGGAACATGCCTATTTCAAGATTGTCTGCGGTTATGCTTGTGAGTTCAAAATTCTTATCCATGCTATTATTATAACATAGACGGATAATTTATCATTAACCAATTTTAAAAAAAAACTCCGTCCATTTAAAAAATGAACGGAGATTTTATTTTTTAAGTGATTTTGTCTATCAATAGCCCATACCCGGCATTCCTCCACCCATTCCTCCGGGCGGCATCATCGGGGCTTTATCTTCTTTTTCAGGCTTATCGGCAACTATAGCTTCTGTTGTAAGCAGCAAGGCGGCTATTGAAGAAGCATTCTGTAAAGCAGTCCTGGCTACTTTAGTCGGGTCGATTACTCCGGCAATAAACATATCACAAATTTCATTTGTAGTCAGGTTATAGCCTACAGGGGATTTTTTACCTTTGATTTCAGCTACTACCACCGGTCCTTCAATGCCTGCATTGGAAAGAAGCTGACGGATTGGAGCCTCTATGGCGCGTCGGATTATATTTATTCCGATCATCTCGTCACCGTCTGCTTTAACTTTATCAAGAGATGGCAAACTATGCAGTAATCCTACTTCTCCTCCGGGAATAATACCTTCTTCAACTGCGGCCCTTGTAGCATGGAGAGCGTCTTCTACCCTTGCCTTCTTTTCCTTCATTTCGGTCTCAGTGGCTGCGCCAACATTGATCACGGCCACTCCGCCGGCAAGTTTAGCTAATCTTTCTTGGAGTTTTTCTTTATCATAATCAGAATCACTTTCGTCTACCTGTCTCTTGATAAGCTTGATTCTGCCTTGAATGGCATTTTCTTTTCCTGCACCCTCTACTATGGTCGTATTTTCTTTATCGATTCTGATCTTTTTTGCCCGGCCCAGGTCATCCAGTGAAATATTTTCCAGTTTTATGCCCAGGTCTTCGGTAATGGATTTACCACCGGTTAAAATAGCTATATCTTCTAGCATAGCTTTTCTTCTGTCACCGTATCCCGGAGCTTTAACCGCACAGCAGGAAAATGTACCTCTTATTTTATTGACAACCAAAGTAGCAAGTGCTTCGCCTTCCACGTCCTCGGCTATTATCATAAGAGGTTTTCCTGAACGGGCTATTTTTTCAAGAAGCGGAAGCATATCTTTAAGGTTTGAAATCTTTTTTTCATAAATAAGGATGTATGGTTCTTCGAGAAGAGTTTCCATCTTTTCTGCGTCAGTCACAAAATAAGGGGAAAGATACCCCTGGTCAAACTGCATGCCTTCTACTACATCCAGGGTGGTAGCCATTGATTTAGCTTCTTCTACGGTGATTACCCCGTCTTTGCCGACTTTTTCCATAGCATCGGCTATTAAACCGCCGATTTTTTCATCGCCGTTTGCTGCTATTGTTGCAACCTGGGCAGTTTCTTTTTTGTCTTTAATTGGTTTGGAAATGTCTTTGAGTTTTGCAATTACAGCATCAACAGCCTTTTCAATACCTCTTTTCAAGGCCATTGGGTTTGCTCCGGCTACCACGTTTTTAAGACCTTCACGGTATATAGCCTCAGCCAGAACTGTAGCTGTGGTGGTCCCGTCACCGGCCATGTCAGAAGTCTTTTCAGCTACCTCTTTGACCAATTGAGCCCCTATATTTTCGTATGGGTCTTCAAGATCAATTTCCTTAGCTACAGTTACCCCGTCTTTAGTAATCGTGGGAGAACCGAACTTTTTTTCAATAACAACATTTCTTCCTTTAGGTCCTAAAGTGACTGTTACTGCTTTGGCCAATAACTCCACTCCCTTTAGGATTGATTTTCTGGCATCTTCACTGAATACTAACTGTTTAGCCATGTTTTTCCTCCTTAATTATTGAACAATACCGAGAACATCGTCTTCTTTGATAAATAAATATTCTTCGCCGTCTACGGTTATTTCTGTTCCTGAATACTTGCCGTAAAGAATCTTATCTCCTGCTTTTAAAGAAAGAGGAATTGTTTTTCCGTCATCGGCTTTTCTGCCAGTACCTACGGCAACTACTTTTGCTTCCTGCGGCTTTTCTTTGGCTGTGTCTGGAAGCACTATGCCTCCCTTAGTCTGTTCCTTTGCCTCAAGCGGTTTAACCAAAATTCTTTCTCCTAACGGCTGAATCTTCATAAACACCTCCTTTAAAACTGTTTGATATTTTATTTTAGCAATCTCTGGCTTAGAGTGCTAAATTATACTAAAGCCAAAAACAATGTCAAGATTTTTTTTAAGATTTTTTTGAAAAATGTCAATGTTGATCTGGTTTATGGGTTAAAGGTGGGATTTATTTATTTTGGATTCATAAAGACAGGCCAGGCCTTTAAGAACTAGTTTTTCTTCGAAAATGAAGGGAAATTCTAGTTTTTTCTGGAGAAGTTTTGATTCGCCCCCGGTTATTAGAATTTTTGAGTGTTTATTTAACTTTAATTGACTAATTTTTTTCTTTATCAGGCCGTTGATCATTTCAGAAAAACCCTCTATTATTCCGGCGCTTATGCTTTCATGTGTATTTTTAGGAATGGTTTTTGTTTTTTCCTGGATTTTTTCGATCTTAGGTAGCAAAGCGCAAAGGTCAAAAGCTTTCTGGGTCGAACCGATGCCAGGAAG
>JAFGHG010000159.1 GCA_016939345.1 Candidatus Omnitrophota bacterium | reverse complement strand
CTATGTTTTTTTTATTGTCCATAAGACATTAAGAGCAAAAAAAATCAAAACAGGAATTTTTGCCAAATTAAATCTGGTCATATTTTTCGGCAAAGTGTTTTGATATAATATTTTTTCATAATTCTAATTCTAGCAGTTTTTGAACAGCCTGCCAAACATCATCAACCATAACGTTTTCCATACATTCAAAAGTCCTGCAATCTGATGGATGGCATTTTAAACATTTATCGTTTTTCGTGACGACAATAGAATTTGTTCCATAAGGGCCCCATTCCTGGAAACTGTCTAAAGGATGCTTTGAGCCAAAAATTGCTACAACCGGTTTCTTTAAGGCTGCAGCTATATGCATAGGGCCTGTGCTGTTTCCGATAAATAAATCACTCCTCTTGATCAAGGAGACCAGCTCAGTAAGCCTAATTCCTATAACGACAATCGGTTTTTTATTCATAAGGCCGGTAATCTCCTTAACAAGGCCTTCTTCATCTTTGCTTGCGCTTATGATTACTTTTAACCCCAACTCTTGTATCAATCTGTCGGCAAGCTGAGCAAAGCCGCTTTTCCTCCAGCGTATGTATTCCTGACGGGCTCCGGGATGAATAACAACTGTTTTGTTTTTAGAATCCAAGGCATTTTCCTTAAAGAATTTTTCGCTAAATCTTTCACCCTCATCAGTTATAGATACCTCCAGATCCTTATCGGCCATAGAACAGCCTATACGGCTTACCACTTCCAGATTAGATATAACCTCGTGGCGTATGCGTTTATTACGGTCATCGGCAATTTTCTCACTTAAGAAAAATGAACCTCCCCTGCCCTTAAAGCCCACCCGCAGGCTTGCCCCGCTTTTAAAAGTAAGGTGATTTTCAAGTAATCCCGGATGAAAAGCCACTGCAATATCATAATCATTATCCAACTCATCTTTATTGTAAATCAGCAATTTATCAATATTGGGGTTATTAACTACCAGATCTTTTATATATTCATTGATTAAAAGGTGTATTTGAGCTTGAGGATATTTTCTCTTTAGCGAACGGATGGCCGGCGTGGACAAAATAATATCGCCTATCCTGTCCAGGCGTATCAGCAGTATTTTTTTAACCGGGATACTATTTCTTTTTTTAGGGATAAAAATGAATATAAGACTGCCAAAGAAATCAAAGCAAAAAAAACCTAAATACCGCAATCCCCTGGCTAGTTTACCCAGACCTAATGACCTAATTATTATTTTCAATAATTTCCTCATTTACTTAAAGATAAAGGGACAGCCTTTCTCCAAAAACAAATCAAGAAAACACCCCTCCCTATAAAGATGCCTTAAAATAAAAAGCAAAAATAGATATTCTGATGACTTACTGCTAAGATTAAACTCTTGGCAGTATTTACTAACACAGCCGGATAACAATAGAGAATACTGATTTTTATTGTAAAAAGCATCGAGAAAATCATCTTTGCCGGCATAGGATATGTTTACATTGATCGATAAAGAAAACTTTGAGGTAATTTTTTGGGCTTTATCTTGGGCTGAGATTATGCCTTTAAAATCAATAGCAAAATTCAGTAAATCTATCAAAGGCAAACCTTGGAATGCCCCGTATTCCCAATCGAAAACAAAAATATCTCCCTTTTTCCTATTATATAATATATTCCAGGGAGAAAAATCACGATGCTGCAAGATAAAGGCAGAAGCAGGGTAGAGACTTGATACCTGGTTATGGCTTGAGATTATTTTTTCTTCCTTTGCCTGTCCAAGACCGTGTTTTTTCTTATAAAGGGCAAGGGTCTCTTTAAAATTTTCTTCGAGAAGACCTTCTCTAGAGTCTTTAGGGTTTAAAGTGGTCTGTTTGTGCAGCTCTATCAGCCAATCAGTGATCTTATAGAAAATCATCTTTTTTTGCTCAAGGCTGTTTTTACAGGCACATATATGATTAATGAGATGTTCTCCCTGGCCTGCTGTTTCTAATATAAAATAGTGGTTTTGAACCATGCCCTGGCCTAATACCCTGGGGAAAGTTTCTGATATTGAAGGAAAATCACATTCAGAAAGCTCTCCTAAAATCGACTGTTCAGTTTTTAAAAAACTAAAAAGATCTTTATTTGCGGTGATCTTAAATAAATACCTTGGAGTTTTAGCGGAGTTTATAAAACAAAATAGTATATCGCAGCTTCTGCTGGCATAAAGCAAAAAAGAAATATCTTTATGCTGAAGGAGCCTGCCCTGTTCCTTTTGAAATTGTCTGATAATTATTTTTTTAAGTTCATCCCTCATTGCTTTTTTGACTTTACAGCTATTATTGCATAATCCGGAACAAAATATTTTAAAACAGCCACAAGGGTTACGGGAGGAATAATTTTTAAAAAGCCGAAGATAAGCCTTAAAACAGCTGAAGCAAAAGGGATCCTCGTGGCTAAAACGTTTTTGAGCCAATAATTAAACGGATATCCGCTATCAAGAGGAACTATATATTTATAATTCAAGTAACTTGGTATCGGGGTAAATATCTTAACCTCATCAAAGCCTGATTTTTTTAATAATCTCTTTAGAGCGTTATAGGAATACAGGTACTCGCGGTAACTTTTTTTTCTTACTATTTTTGAATATAAATCAGCCAAAAATCTTGGCATCAAGGTTGAGAATCGCAAACCGGCATGGGGGTCTTTAACGCCTAGAAAATAAAAAAAAGCCAGCCTGTTTTCAACTCCTATATAAAGCGAGCCGCCGGGTTTTAAGACCCTTATTACTTCTGCTAAAGCCTTTTTCTGTAAATCATCAGGTTTTTCCTTGGTATTTGAAGTCCCAAGCCACTCTAAAACCCCGCTGTAAAAAACAACATCAAAGTAAGAATCAGGAAATGGAAGGTTTAAAGTATCTCCACAGACCGGTACTAGATTATATAATTGGTCCTGATCGCGCCGTATCTTTATAAAGTTTATTCTTTCCCAGGCAGGTTCAAGAGAATAGATTTTTTCACAATAATCATTAAAGGGAAAAGATAAGCTTCCCCAGCCGCTTCCGGCATCTAGAATTACTCCGGAAACATCAGAAGGCACGAAGTATTTCCAGTTTATCCTTGATTCATGAAAAATATATTCCTTCAAAGATTGAGAACTTAAAGATTCTACTGCCTTTCTCCAGCCTTCTTTTTGGGCCAGCTGGTTAAAGGCCCTTGCTTCAACCTGAGGTATCTCCGCCCAGTAGGGTATTTCTTCTTTTAAAAATACGGGAATGCCGTCTTTGATTTTCCATTTACAGGAGCACTCCCGGCAAAGGTAGGCATCAGCTTCCTGCCTAAGCTCTTTCTTGCATAAAGGACATACGAATTCTTTTTGTTCCATGCTTTCTAACTATAAAATAAACCTGTCTTCTTTGCTGAAAAACAAATCAACTATGCCGGGATTATTATTTTTTCCTGCTTGCTGCCATAGGAATAATATCTTGGCCAGATTGATATCTATGTTCAGGCTTTGGCAATATTGCTTGATCTGGCTGGATAAAAGCTCATGCATGAAACCCGAGCCTTGAAAAAAGGTTTTTTCTGTATATTGAGCCAAAGTGTGAAAATAAGGGACACCGTGTTTATTAGGATCATAATACATAAGATAACAGTATCTTGAAATAAAATAGAAAACATCATATAAAGGTTCTGCAGATTTTTGGGAAAGCTCCCAATCAAATACTTTAACTGTAGCTCCATCAAGCAAAATATTGGAAGGCCCAAAATCACGATGCTGAAAGACTAAAGGCATTGCTTTACCAAGAGAAGAATCCTCAAGTTCATTAACTCTCTTTAAGGCCTGTTCTTTTAACTCAGGGGCTATTGCTCTTTCTATAGCCTCTTTAACAGGTAAAATATAATTGTTAAGGCTTTCTTGCGAAATTTTTATTTCTGAGTTCTTAGTTACCTGATTGAATTTAGTAATCCAATCTAAAACAATTTTTATATTTTTGGCGTTATGCTTATTAGCTGCTATGTTTATGCCTCTTTTAACAAAGCTATCGATATTTTTTCCAGTTACGGCTCTCTCAATAATAACCTGCCGGTTCCAGAATTTTCCGGCATATATAATATCCGGGATGCTTTTATTAATAAAATCAGAATTTAGCTCTTTAAGGTATTTATAGACATCATCTAATTTTGTAAAACTATCATTATCAACATACCGGCAAGTCTTTAATATAAACAGGGGCTGTTTTGCTTTGGCTATGAAAGGAATAAGTACTATGTGATTTGTGCTGCTGTTTAAGATAAAAGAAGCTTTTCTCTTCTGGCCTAAGAATTTTTCCCCTAAATCTTGGCTCAATAATGCAGAAACCGGATCCTTATCGGACTTAGCGACTATAAAACTGAAACAAGGAGCAAAAAAAGGCATCAATCTGTATAAGTAAAAAGCTTTAACGATTTTATTAAAAAAAACAGCTAATTTCTTCTTATGGCTAAAGAGCTTATCAACATAATATTTACAGGCATAAAAATTATCCAGAGGCACCATATTCGAATAGTGGTGATATTGAGGTATCGGCGAATAAGCCGATACTCCATTAAAGCCTGCTTTCTTAAACATCCGGACATAATTACGCTTCGAATGGGTGTATACGCTGTAGGGAGTCTTTTTAACTATTCTATGGTATGCCCTGGCCGTAAAGCGGGGCAGAAGAGAAATAAACCTTAAATTTACATGGCCCTCGGGCTCACCAAGAAAATAAGTTGCCGACCATCTGTTTTCTATGCCTACATATAAATATCCTTTGGGTTTTAAAACCCGAAAAAATTCTTTAAGCAGCCGCTGCTGCACAATCAAAGGATCAAGGCTTTCATCATCCTGGCCTATCCATTCCAAAACTCCGTTAAGCACTACCAGATCGAAATAATTATCGCAAAAGGGCAGTTTTAAAACATTGCCTCTCACCGGTATTATATTATCTACTTTATCCTGCTTACTTCTGATTTTAATAAACTCTGTGCCGCAATCTGAGCGGTCAAAAGCCCAAACATGTTTATAACTTTTGGCCAGCTGGAAAGTTAATGTCCCCCACCCGCACCCTGCATCCAAGACGCGGGAATCCTGGCTTAAAGGAAGCAATACATTCCAGTCAGCTGCTTTTTCATAAACGATCCACTCATAACGTAAAGGTTTTTGTTTTTTCAGCTTTTCATCTAGAACCTGCCTTCAGTATTTATCGTGCATTAGCTCGACAATTTTTCCCTTGTCACTTTCTAAATCCTGGATTTTGAGCAATTTTAGATCAAAGACAGGTATTTCCTTAACAATCCTAAACTCAACAGAACAGTTCGGACAATAATAAGATTCCTGCTTTTTGTCTAAATCATTCTTGCAGTCAGGACAAACGTATGCGTGCTTAAGCATGTAATCTTCTCCTATCATCTCTTTTCTGCTAAAAGCAAAATCCTGTCTCTTTTTCCAGCTAAAACGGCAAGAAAAAACAATACTCTTAAAGCAAAGGCTTTAAGCCCTTTATCAATGATTGTCGATTGGGAGCTACGCCGGTCTAATATCTTAAAATCTGTTTTTAGAAAATATTTTTCTAAGGTTTTTTTGGTAAAAAAATACAGGTGCTGAGGCAATACAAAGTAGTTTTTCTTGTTTAATTTTGAGACAATCAGCGCTAACCTATAATACAACCCATCAAAATCAGGAACAGCTAAATAAAGCAATCCGCCTTTTTTTAAAATCCTGTTTATTTCCTCAAGAAAACTTTTAGGGTCACAAATATGCTCAAATATATCTCCGGCACTTACAAGATCAAAGCTTGAATCTTTAAAGCCGGCATCTTTCAATTGACCGGTTATTACTTCAAATCCCCTATCCCGGGCCTGTTTTGAAGCGCTTTCCGAAACCTCTACTCCTACAGCTTCCCAGCCCTGTTCTTTTGCTGCCTTTAAGAAACCTCCGCCGGCACAGCCGATATCCAATAACTTTCCCGGATTGGTATACCTGCCTATCCAGGCAAGCCTTGATTTAAATGACTCATTGCTCTGGGTGCCGCTGTCGTTTGAATAAAATTGCATATAAGGAGCCTTAAAATACTCTTCTGAGTAAAGCCCTTTTAACTCCTGCCGGCTGTAGCTTGGCTGAGGATTGACATAAACAAGGCCGCAATTGCCGCATTGAACTATAGACAAATCATCAATATTGACCGCCGAATCAATATCTTCTATCCTGCATCTGGTTAATTGCTTATACTCTTTGCTGCCGCAGAGATTACAAGCAATAGTTAATAGTTCCATGACTATAAACCCTCGATCAAGCTATTAAGGCATGATACAATTTCCTTCCAGTCGTATTTTTCAACCAGACTATCCCAATCATTGGGCCAAACCATATCTTTAGCCTTTAATAGGGCCTTTGCCCATGAACCAACATCCATGTCAGCAACAATAATATTAGGAAAATTCAATCGTTTGACTTCATCTAAAGGAGTAGAGACTACCATTTTTCTGGCTGCAGTATATTCGATTAATTTAATATGAAAAGCCATATCCTGATAGGGATTTTTTACATGGGGCAGGACAGCAAGGTTAAAACAATTAATATAGGTTTCTATTTCTTTATTACTTACAATGCCGGTTATGATAATATCATCCTCTGCATATCTGCTTCGCAGTTGCTTTAAATTCGGGCAAGGCCCGACAAGCAAGATCAGTGCCTCAGGGATTTGCTTTTTAACTTCTTTAAATACCTTTACCAAAAAATCTACATCAACCCAGGAGCCGATCATCCCTGCATATCCTATGATGAACTTATCAGCCATGCAGTATTTATCTTTTATCCTAGATACATCAGTTGAGTTAATTAGTCTAAATTTATTTAGATATGCACCATTAACCAAAACTTTTGGCTCGATCTTATAATCCTGTTTTATATAATACGCCAGCCCTGCGGAGACTGCGCTCACAAGGTCAGCTTTTTGGGCTTCGATTCCTGTTTGCCTGTATTTAAATTTTCCAAAAGAACTTTTCTTGTCTTCTGTTGGCATATCAGCCAGGTCTAATACGTACTTAAAATCTCTTTTTTTATCTATTGAAAACATATGGAAAGACCCGTTTAAAACTATGTCTATAGCCTCTCTTTTGATAAAATCCCTTAAAAAATAGGAATTAAATTTTAAAGCCGGATTTAACGGCCTGTGCAGCAAAGGAAACCTAACCATGTTTAAGCTTTTAAGTTTATATATTCTTCTGGGTGTAAACAGATCAAGCAGACAAGTTAATGCCCGGATCACAATATTACTGCTTACAGATGCATTCCAGGCCAAAAGATAGGTCCGGTAATAAATAGAAAGGCCTTTGGCAAGCTCAATTATTCTGATCTTCATCTTTTCGGGGTCAATATAGTAGGTTGGTAAAACCAGTAATTTCTTCTTAGATCTTATCCGGTCTATCTCACGGCAAATATTTTCTGCCCTTATCTGCCAGGAGTTTTCCTCGGCTTTTTTTATCCTGGCTATTTTAGAAATCTCGGTGTCATTGACCAAAACTTCCTTTATGGCCTCCAAAAAATCCTCTTTGCAATTTATAAGGTTTATATTATCTTTGAGCCAATCTAATTCTTCTACATTCGTAGCAACCACCGGCTTGCCCGAAGCTAAATAATCAAAGACTTTTGTAGGAGGAGGTATATCCTTTTCGGCAATCCTGGGCTCTATACAAACATCAAAATACTGCATATAATTAGGTAAATCTTCATAGGGCTTTGCTCCTAAAAAAAATACATTACCTCTTTTTTCTAAAGAAGAGATATCTGCCCTCTTGGAATGATGGGCT
>JAFGHG010000158.1 GCA_016939345.1 Candidatus Omnitrophota bacterium | reverse complement strand
TTGAAAAGTGCCTTTGTTATCTATAAATTTGTAAATCATCAGCCTTTATTTTACACCAAATACTGTTATTTTCTAAGATTTTTTTAGTCGCAAAGAGATATTGGACATTATTGAGTATATTGGTATAATTTTACCTATATATGAAAAAAATAATCCTTTCATTTTTACTTTTTTTCTCTATTGCGGCCTTTGCCCACAGCCAGGACAAGATAGCAGTAACATATTTCTATAATTCTCATTGCAAGGCTTGTTATGAATTAAAAGCTGATTTCCTGCCTGAAATCGAGAAAAAATACCAGGACAGGGTTTCCTGGAGGTTTATCAGGACCGATGAAAACCCAGAGGGTTTAGGAGAGCTTCTATCTATCTGTAAGGCTTTAGGCATAGACGATGCCAGGGTTCCGGCTATACTGGTAGGCAATAAATTTTTGATGAATAAATTTCACATCCAAGCCAACCTGGAAGACGCTCTTCAGGAAGCTATCGGAAAAAGCCACACTCCTGTTAGTGTTGATAGAGTAGATACGGTGGATGTCTTTAATCGAATACCCTTGAGCGTTATAATCTTGAGCGGTTTGATAGACGGTATAAACCCCTGCGCCTTTGCAGTAATTATATTTTTTATTTCTTTTCTTGCTGTTTATGGCTATCAGAGAAGAGAGGTTGTTTTTGTCGGCTCTACATACTGCCTTTCGGTATTCATAACTTATTTTCTGATCGGCCTGGGTATTTTCCAATTTCTCTATACTATCAGAGGCGTTTTTAAAGCGATTTCGGCCTTTTATCTTTTTGTTGCTTCCATATGCTTTATCCTGGCTGGTTTTGCTTTTTATGATTATTACAGGTTTAGGAAGACCAAGCAGTCAAAAGACCAGATATTGCAGCTTCCGGATTTTTTAAAGAAAAGGATCAACAAAGTAATAGGCATACAGTTAAGAGGCAAAAAACAGAGTACGCCTTTTCGGCTTATCATAAGTACTTTTATCGTAGGGCTTTTGGTATCTTTACTGGAAGCAGTCTGCACCGGCCAGATTTACATACCTATAATAGTATCTATATTAAAGTACCCCCAGTTAAGGATAAAAGCCCTATCTTACCTCTTAGTCTATAATCTGATGTTTGTTCTGCCTTTGGTCCTTATTTTTCTTCTTTCGCTTTTTGGCTTTAGTTCCCAGTGGTTTAATAACCTTTTGAAAAAAAATCTTGGGAAAATTAAGATACTTATGGCTTTGATCTTTGTTCTTTTGGGCTTGCTGGTCTTGGGCTTCGATGCCATATATGCTAAGTTCATGCCTTATTTTAAGGAGCTTATTGTTAGATTTATAAGATGAATAAGATTTTTTTCTGCTTTTTTTTGGCCTTTTCTCTGAGTGTCCTGGCTGAAGTAGATAAAAAAACGACTTCCCTGGATTTGGGAGATGTTTCTGAAGGAGAGATAGCCCATTCTAGTCTAAACCTGGATGAGGAGATGAAGATAATCTTTATTTCCTGCGATTGCCTTAAGGCAGAAATCAGGACACCCGAAGATGAAGGACCCTTTGTCCTTAGAATCCAGCTTGATACCTCAGGCTACCAGGATCGGATCAGGCAAACCGTACTTCTTGCCGACAGAAATAACAACCTTTTAGAGGTCTTGGTCCAGGCTAATACCAGACCTTAAACCTAAATCAACCCTTTTTATAAAATGAAGCTTCCTTATCTTCTTTTCGCCGATAAAAAAGGCAAAATATTTTCTCATCCCTATCTGAGGATGTCAGTCCAGTCCTTAAATAATTTTACCACTCCCGAGATCCCTGAACTTATGCCCATGCCGCAAGGAAGCACTCTTTTTTATCTTCCCGGAAGGTCTCCAGTGGGATTTAATCCCGGGACAGAAGATTTTGAGACCCTGAAAGATTTTAAAAACCGCCAAGTATTTGCAGTCGCAGCTTTTACTATTCCCGGTATTCTACGTTTACACAATCCTGCTTATACAGTTAATAAAAAACAGATCCTTCCTTTATGGGCATACACTGCCTGCGGGTTTTATCAGGGGAAATATTATATTGCCGCAAAAAGAATTGATAGGCGTCTTCGTCAAAGCCCCAGGTTTTATGATAATAAACTTGTCTTAAAAAATGTCCGTTTTTACCTGAAAAAATATCCTGGAAACCGCCTCTATAAGCACCTGGGTAATTGCGCCTTGAATTATAACTGCCTTGCCGCAAAGAACCTTTTTTTGAGCCGCTGGGAAGCTCCTCTGCCAACAGCCAGGTTTTGCAATGCCCGTTGTCTTGGATGTCTTAGCCAGCAGGAAAGCGAATGCCAGAGTTCCCATCAAAGGATAAATTTTAAACCAAGCTCCCTGGAAATAACAGAGGTAATGCTTAATCACCTTCAGAAAGCTAGAGAGCCGATAGTAAGTTTTGGCCAGGGCTGTGAAGGAGAGCCGATTACAGAAGCCGAAATAATAGCTGAAAGTATATACAAGGTAAGATCAAAGACAAAACAGGGAACAATAAACATGAATACAAATGCCAGCATTCCGGCTAAAATCAGATTGCTTTCTGAAGCGGGAATAGATTCTTTCAGGGTCAGTTTAAACAGCCCAGATAAGAAATTTTATGACCTGTATTTCAGGCCGCATAATTACGAGTTTTCTGATGTAATCAAGTCTATTGAAACAGCAAAAAGATTTAATAAATTCGTCTCGATCAACCTATTTATTTTTCCCGGATTTTCCGATTCCCTGAGCCAGGAGGAATCGCTGGTAAAATTTATAAAAAGGACATCAGTTGATATGATCCAATGGAGGAATCTTAACATCGACCCTCAGGTTTACGCAAAATTCTTAGGGAGAGGAAAACCGTCTCCGAGGGGAGTTTTAAATCTTATCAACACCATTAAAAAAGAATTCCCAAAGCTAAAGCACGGCTATTTTAATATACCTAAGGAAATGTTTTATCAAGCCAGCGGCTACGGAGCGATCTGAGATATTTATTTTTGCCCCAATAGATATTGCAGAATAACATCAGCCTGTTTTGCCGCAGCGATATTGACCCGCGGCGATAGCGGAGGGAGTCGGTTGCTTGCCTGGGATTTAAGGTCTCCGATAAGAGCAAGGTTTTTTTTAGGATAGCGGATAGTTATCTCATCGCTGTTTCCAAAACCGGCCAGGCCGGAGGCGCTGACCAGGAATTTGCCTGTGGGTAGCAGGATTTCTATCAAGAGACTTTTGTATTCAGCCCTGTCAAAAGCCTCCACCACAATATCGCAGGTTTTAAAAATATTCAGAATATTGTCTTTTTCTAATCTTCTGCAGAGAGCAGATACATTTAATCCGGAATTTATTTTTAGCAGGTTTTGCGCTAACGCCTCTACTTTATTGATGCCGATTTGTTCCTTGAAGAAGAATTGCCGGTTTAAATTAGATTCCTCTACTTTATCGAAATCGACAAGAACAAGGTTCTTTATTCCGCTTCTAACAAGGCTGTTCGCACAATTTGAACCAAGGCCGCCGCAGCCGGCAATGCCTATTGTCACAGCCTGTAAAATCTTTAAGTTATCTTCTCCAAAATACTTTGCTATTTCTCTTTCAAAAGAATTCATCTGTTTTTTCGATTTAAATTTTTATTTTTTCATCCTTTACATGACCTACCCAGTCTTTAAAAACCGGCTGATAACCTTTATTTAAAAGTGTTTCTTTTATCTGGCTTACCCCTCTTTTGTCAGCGATTTCAAATTGTGAGGTTTTTTTGTCATAAGGTTCACATATCGTGTGACCGCCTACTGTTGTAATAGAGCCGGCACTCATTTTAGTTACGCCTAAAGGAAGAAGATTATCTCTTAACTCCTTGTTTTCCCGGGTCGAAAGTGTAATGCCGATGCGGGGTAAAAATATTCTGGCGGCAGTGATGATCTGGACAATATTTTTATCACTTACAGAAGAGGGAGGGATAAATTCATCAACTTGAGGCCTGATTCTTGGCACCGATATACTTATTTCTGCCTGGGAATATTTATGCTGAAGATAGTACGCATGCATAAGCATAAAAAAAGACTCGCTTCTAAAATCTTTTAACCCTAATAAGGCCCCTATATTTACTGTACGCATATTTTCCATTAAGGCCCGCTCGGGAGCGTCAAGCCTGAACCTGTAATCTGTCTTTGGGCCTGACAAGTGAAGTTTATTATATGATTCTTGATTATATACTTCCTGGTATATGGTCAGTCCGTCAACACCCAGGGAAATCAATTCTTTGTATTCCTGCCGGCTTAAGGTGTATATCTCAATTGATACAGAGCTGAAATATTGGTTTAATATTTCTATGCATTGCTTGATATAAGAAAGGGGAGTAATTTTTTTAGATTCTCCGGTTAGAATAAGAATATGCTTTAGTCCGGTTTTGGCTATGGTTTCTGCCTCTTTTCTTAATTCATAAAAATCCAATTGTTTTCTGGGGATATTATTGCGGATGTTAAATCCGCAGTAAGCACATTCGTTTTCGCAATAATTGGATAAATAAAGAGGCGTGTATAAAACAATGGCTTTGCCGAAATGCTGTTGGGTCAGGTCTTTGGCCTTAGAGGCTAGAGTTTCAAGAAAATTTTCGGCTTGAGGAGAAAGAAGGCTGAGCAAATCTTCTTCTTCCGGCTCATGCTTGTTTAGAGAGTCTATGATGTCGTTTTTGGATATTTTTAAAAAATATTCTTCAAAGGGAAAATCCTTGTATTTTAGATAGACGTCATAAAAGCTCATTTTAAATCACAGGTTTTTTAGAAATCCGGTCAAGGGAGATGAAGGGTTTGCTAAATCACTCTCAGCTTTAGTAGCATTGAAATAGGCATTGCGGCCGGCTTTAACTGCCCAATCAAAGCTTTTAGCCATGGTCACCGGGTCTTTAGCAGTGGCGATAGCTGTATTGACCAGAACAGCTGCGCAGCCGATTTCCAGGCAATAGGCTGCTTCAGAAGGATAACCGATGCCGGCGTCAACTATAACCGGTAGGTCGATTTCTTTTATGAGTATTTTTATTAATTCTTTTGTTTTGACCCCGCGTTTTGTGCCTATTGGCGAACCAAGGGGCATAATCGCAGCTGCTTTGGCTTTTGCCAATTTCTTAGCTATAGACAGATCCGGACTCATATAAGGTAAAACAGTAAAGCCTTCATCAGCCAGGACCTCAGTTGCTTTAAGGGTTTCCAGATTATCGGGCAAGAGGTATTTGTTGTCAGCTATTACCTCAAGTTTTATCCAGCTCCCGCATCCGGTTGCTTTGGCCAGCCTGGCTATGCGAATAGCTTCTTTGGCATCTCTTGCTCCTGAAGTATTGATTAAAAGGGTGCAGGTTTCGGGTATAAAATCAAGTACGTTATCTTCTTTAGAGTCCAGGTCCACTCTTCTTAAGGCCACAGTTACAACTTCAGTTTCTGCTGCATTTAAAACATCTTTTATTATAGCCTTGTTAGGAAATTTACCTGTTCCGATAAAAAGGCGATTAGATATTTCTTTTTCGGCTATGATTAAAGGATCATGCATTTATCCGCCTCCGACAAAACTGACTATTTCAATACTGTCTTCATCAGCCAGGATTAGATCATAAAACCTGTCCCGGGAGATGATTTCTAAGTTTCTCTCGATGACTATTTTTTCTTTATCCAGGCCTTTCAGCTTTATAAGCTCAAGCATTGATATATTATCGTATACTTTTTCTTTCTTCCCGTTAATTGTTATATTCATTGATTATTTCTTTCAATTCTTTAATCTTTGCTTTAATATCAGGACTTTCAGATATTTCTCTGATCATTGCCATGTTCCGGGCACCCCTCTTTAGGACAGCCCTTATATTTTCCTTATTTATGCCCCCTATAAAGACAACAGGGAATCTTGAGGTTTTAATGACATCTTCAATTTTTTCCGGTCCGACCGTATAATCTTTTGTCTTTGTCTTATATATTGGACCGTAAGCAATATAATCAATATCCAAGCTGTTTGCTTCTTTTACCTGTTCTAGGCAGTGGGTTGAAACCCCTATTATTTTATCTTTACCAAGAAGCTCTCTTACCTTATATATAGGGTGCTTGAGAATATCGCTTTGGCCAAGATGGACACCATCGGCGTTGATTTCTTTTGCCAGGCAAGGGTCGTCGTTAGCAATGAATACTATATTATGCTTTTTGCTTAATGTCGAGAGTTCTTTTCCCAGCTTTATTAGCTCGTCATTGGCAAAAGTTTTTTCCCGCATCTGGATTATATCAATGCCGCCGGCTATAGCCTCCCTGGCTACTTCAAGGGTAGTTTTTTGCAGGCAGTACTCCTGACTGGTAACCAGATAAAGATTTTTTTTGTTCCTGAAAGGTATCATAGCCAGCCCTAGATTATAACACTTTGTTTTAATCCATATATGCCCATTGTTTTTTTTCAAAATTATAGGTAGGTCTTCCAAAGGGCGGTATATGCATATAGAACAAAATATGCGAGTCTTCAGTCTTCAGGTAGTAGAATTTATTAGAGGCAAGAGTGTATTTTGCTGCCGGGACCTTGCTGATAAAGATAGGAACGAGGTCTTGCAGTTTATCCGGATATTTGTTATTTATTTTTTTATATTTCTCGCAAGCTTCAATAAGAATTTTAGCCCGGTTTTCCGCAATTTTATTATTTATGCCGTTAGCAGTAAATATTAAAATTGACATGGCTAGATATATACAGCAGGATTTTAATCTTTTTTTAAGTTTAGTTTTATTTTTTCTTATGTTTATAGCTTTGATAATGATTACAGGAATGACTATGACTAGGGTAATTACCGCAAAAGCCCCAAGGTTGAAGACAAAAGCGTCAAGCAAAAATACAATCAATGCCTTATTTATTGTTCCGCGCATATACTAAGCCTATTTTAATAACTCCATATTACCAATTATCTTATATTTTTCAAGGGTTTTTTCTATGTAACCATTTATTGACAAATAAAGGAAAAATGCTATATTAATTACTAGTATTACTAGTAATTTAGTAATGTATTATTGATTGTTGACAAATAAGAGATTTAGAGTATATTTCTATCACCCTAAATAGGAGTAGCCGATAATGAAACTTTCAACCAGAGCTAGGTATGGAACGCGATTGATGCTTGAACTCGGATTAAGTTATGGAAAAGGTCCGGTTTTTTTAAAAGATATTTCTGCTTCTCAGGAAATTTCTGAGAAGTATCTCAGTCAGATAATCATTCCTTTAAGGGCTGCGGGTTTAGTTGATTCTTACCGCGGAGCCAAGGGCGGATATTCCCTTTCAAGGCCGCCTTACGCGATAACCCTTAAAGAGATAGTTGAGAATCTGGAGGGTGGTTTAGAGCTTGTGAGCTGCATCCGCAATCCTGATGAATGCAATAAGATTGCAGAGTGCGTTACCAGGGACATCTGGAAGTCAGTAAGCAAGACTATAACCGATGTTTTATCAGGTATCACAGTAGATACTCTAGTTAAGATGTATAAGCTGAAGCAGGAAAAATCTATAATGTATAGTATTTAATTTATGAAAGCAGTAGTAATAATATCCGGCGGTCTGGACAGTTCACTGGCAGTTAAAGCGATTTTGAACCAGGGCATAGACGTTGTTGCTTTGCATTTTCTTATACCTTTTGTGATGGATGATGAAGTTTCGGCTTTTCAAACAGCAGCATCGCGTATTGCCGAAAACCTGGGTGTAACGTTCAGATTAGAAATCTTAAGCGATAAGTATCTAGATATAATTAAAAATCCTTCTTATGGGTACGGCAAAAATCTTAATCCTTGTATTGATTGTAAAATTCTTATGCTTAAGAAAGCCAGGGAAGTGATGAATAAAGAGGGAGCTTCTTTTATAGCCACCGGCGAAGTCCTGGGTCAGAGGCCGATGTCTCAGAATAAAAGGGCTTTATCTGCTATTACCCGCGATAGCGGCTTAGATGGCCTGCTTGTAAGGCCTCTTTCAGCAAAACTTCTTCCTTTGACTATTCCTCAGGAAAAAGGCTGGTTAAAGGATGAATTTCTTTTTAATTTTGAAGGAAGAGGCAGGAATAGGCAGCTTGCTCTGGCCAAAGAATGGCAAATAAAAGAATTTCCTTGGCCGGGCGGAGGATGCCTTTTAACCGATAAGATTTTTTGCCGCAGGCTCAAAGACCTGATAAAGCATGAGAAAATAAACGACAAAGAAATAAAATTAATAAAAATAGGAAGGTATTTTAGGGTAAATGATGGGTTTTCCTTAACTGTCGGCAGAAACCAAGAAGAGAACAAGAAATTAACCGCCATTTTTTCTAATGGCGACTATCTTTTTCAGCCTCTTGGTCTGCCCGGGCCAACAGCCATCGGCAGGGGCAGGATAGATGAAGAAGCCAAAAATATATCTTCAGGCATAATTGCTTGGTATACTGATAAGAAAAAAGAAGTCAAAGTAAAATTCCAAGGCGGATTAAGGGGTAATATCCAGGTTCTAAAGGCCAGGGCCTTGGATGAAGGCGATTTGCAAGCAAAAAGAATATAGAAAAAATGGAGGCAAAGATGGCAAAAAATGAAAAAAAATTAAAAGTCGAGACCTTAGCTCTTCATGGCGGCCAGACCCCTGATCCGGCTACAGGGGCAAGGGCTGTGCCTATTTATCAGACAACTTCCTATAATTTTAAAAGCACAGAGCATGCAGCCAATCTTTTCAGCTTGAAAGAATTCGGCAATATATATACCAGGCTGATGAACCCTACCACTGATGTTCTTGAGAAAAGAATTGCCAGCCTGGAAGGCGGCATAGGCGCACTTGCTACTGCCAGCGGCCAGTCAGCCATAACCCTTTCTTTGCTGAATATTGCCCAGGCCGGGGATGAGATCGTTTCTGCCGATAATCTATACGGTGGAACCTACACCTTGTTTCATTATACTTTTAAAAGAATCGGTATAAAGGTTAATTTTTTTCCTTCAGATAATTTAGAAGGTCTTGAAAAGGCAATAACTCCTAAGACAAAAGCAATATATGCAGAGTCAGTAGGCAATCCAAAGCTTAACGTGACTGATATCCAGGCATTGTCTAAGATCGCCCATAAGAACAAATTGCCGCTTGTGCTTGATAATACCGTTACTCCTTATCTTTTGCGGCCGTTTGAGCACGGGGCAGATATTATCATTTACTCAACCACAAAGTTTATCGGCGGCCATGGGACATCGATTGGCGGAGTGATAGTTGATTCAGGAAAATTCGACTGGACTAATGGAAAATTTCCTTTGATAGCTGATCCTGATCCAAGCTATCACGGTATAAATTTTGTCCAGGCCTTAAAACCCCTGGGCAACATTGCCTATATAACCAAAGCCAGGTTAACCCTTCTTCGTGATATCGGACCGGCAATGTCGCCTTTTAATGCCTTTTTATTTTTACAGGGGCTTGAAACTTTGCATTTAAGGATGCCGCGGCACTGTGAGAATGCTTTGGCAGTTGCCCAGTATCTAGAAAAGCATCCTCAGGTAAGCTGGGTAAATTATCCGGGTCTTGATTCCAGTTCGCAAAAGAAACTAGCTGATAAATATCTGCCCAAAGGAGCAGGAGCAATAGTAGGTTTTGGTATAAAAGGCGGGGTAGCTTCTGGTAAAAAATTCATCGATTCCCTGGAGCTGATATCGCATCTTGCCAATATCGGTGATGCCAAGAGTCTAGCCATACACCCGGCAAGCACAACTCATCAACAGCTTTCAGAAGAGGAGCAGGTCGCTGCTGGGGTAACTTCAGATTACATAAGGCTTTCAATAGGCATAGAAAACATAGATGATATCATTGCTGATATAAAGCAAGCTTTAGAAAAAAGCAGATAAATTATCATCTAGTTACTTGTATCTAGTATCTAGTAAAGATCAAAATAATCGCGAGATACAAGATACAAAAACAGGAGTAGATTATGAGCAGGATATTTAATGACATAACCAAGACAATAGGTAATACTCCTTTGGTAAGGCTTAATTGCCTGAGCAAAGGCTTAAAAGCTGACATTCTGGTAAAAATAGAGTTCTTCAATCCTTTATCGAGCATAAAAGACCGAATAGGTGTGGCCATGATCGAAGCTGCAGAAAAGAAGGGTTTGCTTGTAAAAGGCACTACAGTTATCGAGCCTACCAGCGGAAACACCGGAATCGCTCTTGCTTTTGTCTGCGCAGCTAAAGGTTACAAACTCATTCTTACTATGCCCGATACAATGAGCCTTGAAAGGCGCAAGCTCTTAGAGATCCTGGGAGCTGAACTAGTGCTGACAGAAGGAGCCAAGGGCATGAAAGGGGCAGTTGAAAAAGCAGAAGAGTTAGTTAAAAAAAATCCTAAAAGTTTTATGCCCCAGCAATTTAATAATCCGTCAAATCCGGAAATCCATAGAAAAACAACAGCTTTAGAAATCTGGAACGATACTGAAGGTAAAGTTGATATATTCATAGCCGGAGTGGGCACAGGCGGGACCATTACCGGTGTGGGCCAGGTTTTAAAAGAAAAAAAACCAGAGGTAAAGATAATCGCCCTTGAGCCGGTTGAGTCTGCAGTGCTCAGCGGAAAAGACCCTGGCTCGCACAAAATTCAGGGAATAGGCGCTGGTTTTATTCCTGAAGTTCTTGATAGAAAGGTCATTGATGAGATAATTTTGGTTTCGCATGTTGATGCAGGAAGGGTTGCCCGTAAGCTGGCCAAAGAAGAAGGCATCCTGGCCGGTATATCAAGCGGAGCAGCAGTATGGGCATCTCTTGAGGTGGCAAGGCGGCCTGAGTCAGAAGGAAAAACCATTGTTACTGTTTTGCCAAGCTGCGGCGAGCGGTATCTTTCAACCTGGCTTTATCAGGAGTAATCACCAGGATAAATTTGAAGCCCGAAGCCAGAAATTCGAAACAAATTAAAATTATCGAAACTAAAGTTTTGAAAATTTGAACATTAGAAAATTAGAATTTTTTTGGAATGCCTGCCTGCCGGCAGGCAGGCGATATTAGAATTTCGGGTTTAAAACCAGTATATAAAAGAATTGAATAAGCATTAATATTGTGGTCTAATAAATGCTATGGAATCTAAGAAGAGCTTAGGAATAGTTGAGACAAAGTATTTTACTTTTGCTAAAGGTGAATCCCCAATGCTGCTTGAGAGCGGAGCCAGCCTCGGGCCGATAACCCTTGCTTATGAGGCTTATGGAGAATTAAATAAGAATAAAAGCAATGCCATACTGATAGTCCATGCTTTAAGCGGGGATGCCCATGCTGCAGGATTCCATAAGGGTGATAAAAAGGCCGGCTGGTGGGATAGCATGATTGGCCCAGGCAAGGCCTTTGATACTGATAAGTACTTTGTCATATGTTCTAATGTAATCGGTGGATGCAGAGGCTCTACCGGTCCGTCGTCGCTTAACCCCAAGACCAATAAACCCTATGCTTTAGACTTTCCTATTATTACAATTGCTGACATGGTCAAGGCCCAGAAGGAATTAATAGACTATTTAGGCATAAAGAGGCTGCTTTGCGTCAGCGGAGGTTCAATGGGAGGCATGCAGGCATTACAGTGGGTGGCCTCATTTCCTGAGGCTGTTGCTTCAACAATACCAATTGCTACAGCATGGAAGCATTCGCCACAACAAATAGCTTTTGATGAGGTAGGAAGGCAGGCTGTCATGGCCGATCCTGACTGGAACCAGGGAAATTATTATGATGGCCGGTCACCTGAAAGAGGCCTGTCAGTGGCCAGGATGATAGGCCATATAACTTACATGAGCGATGAGTCTATGGAGGCTAAATTCTCACGCCGCCTCAGAGAAAAAAATTATAGTTTTACTTTTAAGAGTGATTTTGAAGTCGAAGGTTATCTGCGTTACCGCGGTGACAGCTTTGTAAAACGTTTCGATGCCAACAGTTATCTTTATATTACCAAAGCCATGGATTATTTCGATTTATCCAGCGGGAAGCTGATACCTAAAGGAAAGACAATCGATACCCGTTTCCTGGTTTTGTCTTTTGAATCAGACTGGCTGTATCCTGCATACCAGTCGCGGGAGATAATCCAGTTTTTAAAGACAAGGAATGTTGATGCTAGTTATTGCCAGATACAGGCAAAATACGGCCATGATGCTTTTTTGCTCGATATACCTGAGCAGACACATCTGGTAAAACACTTCTTGAGCGCCACTTTTAAGATAAACAAGGTTAAATCATGATCAAACGCCTAGATCATAAAATAATATACGATATAGTAGAAGTCGGTTCTAAAGTCCTTGATTTAGGTTGCGGCAGCGGAGACCTTTTGAGCGATCTGGCGGAAGGCAAAAACGTTAAGGCCCAAGGCATAGAATTGAACGATGAGGCTATTTATAAATGTGTGGAAAAAGGTCTGAGCGTTTTTCACAGCGATATAGACAGCGGGCTTAAAGGCTATCCTGATGAATCTTTCGATTATGTAATCCTGAATCAGAGCATGCAGGAAGTAAAAAATGTATTACTAGTTATCCGGGAAGCCTTAAGGGTCGGCAATAAAGTAATAGTCGGCTTTCCTAATTTTGCTTTTT
>JAFGHG010000157.1 GCA_016939345.1 Candidatus Omnitrophota bacterium | reverse complement strand
AATCCGAAAACCGAGGCGATTAAAAAGATAATAATAAAAAGAATATTATGGGTAATAAAGGCGGTTAAGTTAAACAAGAGCTGGGTAAGCAAAGGCAAGTCGACTCCGAACGAATCAAAGAGTTCCTTAAATTTCGGTAAAATCACAAGGAAAAAAACAGCTATGGCTATTGAAGCGGCAATAAGAAGTATTATCGGATAAATAAGAGCACTTTTTATTTTACGTTCAAACTCCATGCGCAGTTCAAGATAAATTGCCAGCTTCTCAAGCACAAAGGGAAGATTACCTGAGGCTTCGCCTACTTCGATTATCCCCTTCCAGAGAGCTGAAAAAACTGAGGGATATTTTCCTATTGCTTCGCTCAATGATAAGCCCTCTTTTACGTTCTTACCGCACTCTTTAAGTATCTTCTCAAGCTTAAAGCTTTCGCTTTGGACCGAGAGTATCTCAAGGCTCCTTAAGAGAGTGACTCCGCTGTAAAGAGTGGTAGAAAGATTTCGGGCAAAATAAGTAAGGTCATAAAGCTTGATATTGCTTCGTTTTCCCCTGTTGCCCGGAGAAAAAGGAAAAACCCCCGGCTTTTGAGTCTTTTCTTTTATCTCCTTTAAAGAGACAACAAAAAGGCCTCTCTGGCGCAAGCGGTTAAGCAGCTCTGCCTTGGATTGAGTGACTACCACTTCTTTTATGGTCTTGGCATCCTTTGTCTTAGCAATATAACTGAATTGCGGCATTTTTACCTTCCTGTTTGTTAATAAACCACTGCCACTGAAAGAACCTCTTCTAAAGAGGTTATGCCCTCTTCAACCCTTCTTAAGCCGCTATCTAAAAGACTGGTTGCGCCTTTATTTTTAGCTATAGCCATAACTTCCGGCGGAGTCTTTTCCTCATGTATAGCTGTTCTTATATCTTCATCAACCAGTATAACTTCAGCTATAACTGTACGGCCCTTATAGCCTATAAAATTACACTTTTCGCATCCTTTAGCCTTATAAATCACCGGAGACTTTAAAACCACGCCCTTGGGAAGATTCTTGTCGACTTCATAAGGCTCTTTGCATTCAGTGCAAAGCTTACGGACCAGACGCTGAGCAACTATCAATCTTGTCGAGGCTGTTACCAGGTAATTAGGGACTCCTATGTCAACTAAACGGGTTATGGCCGATGCAGCATCATTGGTGTGCAGGGTCGAAAAAACCAGATGCCCGGTAAGGGATGCTCTTATGGTCATCTCTGCTGTCTCAAGATCTCTGACTTCACCCACCAATATTATATCAGGGTCCTGGCGTAAAAAACACCTTAAAGCATTGGCAAAGGTAAGGCCGATTTCCGGCTTGACCTGGACTTGGTTTATGCCGTCCAGCCTGTATTCAACCGGGTCCTCAACGGTTAAGATATTTTTTGTAGATGATTTGGTCTCGTTCAAGGCAGCATAGAGGGTTGTTGACTTGCCTGAACCAGTAGGCCCGGTGAGAAAAACCAAACCATAAGAAGCTTTTATGCCTTTTCTGATTATATCCAATTCATTAGGCAAGAACCCCAGTTTTGCCAGATCAAGAGGCACCCTTGATTTATCAAGTATCCTTAAAACGACCTTTTCTCCGTAAATAGTAGGCACGGTCGAAACCCTTAAATCAATAAGCCGGTTTGCTATTTTAACCATAAGCCCGCCGTCTTGAGGAAGACGCTTTTCAGCAATATCCATCTTTGATAGTATCTTAACCCTTGAAATTATGGGTAAATAAAGAGAGGGCGAGGGCGAAGGCATATCATAAAGCACACCGTCTATGCGGTAGCGCAAAGAAAGCTTATCATGATGAGGCTCAAGGTGGATATCCGAAGCATTTTCATCGATTGCCTGACGGATCAGTAAATCGACCAGTTTTACCACCGGAGCCTGTTCAGCCTGAGATATCAGCTTATCAAGGCTTAAATCAGTTTCTTCAGTATTTATCTCCTTTATCTCAGTCACAGTGCCGTCATCAACTGCATCTATGGCATCTCTAAAAATCTTGTCCTTGCCGTAGAAATCCTCTAGAGCCCTTAAGATATCTGTCCGGGTAGATACAATAGGGTTTATTTCACAACCGGAAATCTTCCTCAGGTTATCGATCAAAATTAAATCCAGAGGGTCAAACATCACAACAGTCAGAGAATTAAGATTACGCGAAAGAGGAAGGATTACATTCCTTATGGCGAATTCCTGAGGAATAAGCTCTTCCAGGTTCTGGTCAGGAGTAGGTTTTAGCTTACCTGAGGCAAGGGATATGTAAGGTATAGAAAGCTGCTTGCTTAAGGCAATGACAATCTGTTCTTCATTGACAAAACCAAGCTTTACAAGGGCTTCTCCGATCTTGCCGCCCTCTTTCTGCTGAAGGGCAATGCCGTCTTTAAGCTGTTCCTCCGTGATGATACCTTCAGATATCAAAACCCCACCTAGTTTTGTATAACGGACCATACTTTAGATAGAATTCAAGATATATAAATTATCTTTAATTTACTCTTTCACCCCTTTAAGAAATTATACCATAATTTAGCCGATAAATTACAGGGCCGGCTAAATTTTTTAACGAGCAAAAGCATCCAGCGCCAGCTTCATGCTCTGGCGTCTGGGTGTTGCAAACTGCTCTCTTTGAAATGAGCCTATATTGCTTTGAGCAAGGATTGTGCTGTCGCCTATGATACGCGGTGTAATAAAGACTAAAAGTTCTCTTTCTTCTACATTCTTTGCTCTATGACGGAAGAGCCTGCCTAAAACCGGAACGTCTCCCAAAAGAGGCACCTTGGTGTTAACATCGTTAACTGTGCTCCTGATCAGGCCGCCAAGAAACAAAGTCTGGCCCTGCTGGAGGCGGACGACTGATTTTGTTGAGCGTTCTTCAGGGTCTAATATAGTCCCGGCAACATAATTATTGTCAGTAATTGTAAAAGAACTGTTTTGAGTTTCTGTCAAGCGAGTTTCTACAAATAAAGTTATTTCCTTAGTAATTTCATCAACCTGAGGAGTAACTCTTAAATATGAACCGGTTTCCCAACGGTCAGGAGTATATGTTGTTATGCCAGCCTCTTGATCTACGTATACCGATACCGATACTGTCTGATGGTTAATAATTTGTATCTGGGCAGTTTCGTTAGAGATTGTTAAAATCTTAGGTCTGGCTAAAGATTTGGTATCAGTCTGGGTGCGCAAAAAATTTAAAGCAAGCTCAGCACCAACCACAGTCAATATGCTTGGTCCGAACTTAGTGGCATTCCAATTACCCCAGTCCCAAGTATCTGATAATTCACCGCTATCTGCATTAAGGGTTCTTCCTGCTCCGTTCAAACCGAGCCTGTTGCCAAAAGGAAAACTAGTTTCACGAGTTCCATTTACATGCAAAGATGCTAATGACGTTGGCCAATTTACGCCTAATCTATCAACTGTGTCTTTGCTGACATCAAGCATCTCAACCTCGATCATAACCTTGGCTAAAGGCACATCAAGCTGGCTTACAACCTGGTCTATTAAGGGAAAACGCGAAGGAACGTCTATAACAGTTAAAGAATTGGTTATCGGGTCTACTGTTACCTTTCCATACTCTGTCAATACTGACTGAACCGCGGCTTTTATCCCCTCTTCTTCATCTCCTCTTTTCGTCTCTTCTTCTTCTTCGCCCTCAGCAGATTTAGGCTTCATTAAGGTATCTATATCTTGCTGCATCCTTGCAGACTCGACTCTTACATATTTAAGGCGGTAGACCTTTGTTAGAACTTCCAGGTCAGGCTTGCCCATTTCTTTGATAATAAACATATCAGAATCTGGATAATAATCATAGCTTAGATGGTTAGCACTGAATATTATATCCATAGCCTCTCTTAAGGGCACATCTTCTATGTAAAGGGTAAGAGTCCTGCTTCTTACTGCTTCGGTAGATACAAAGTTAAAGCCTGACTGTTGAGACAGCATCTTTAAAACATCCACAAGCTGTGCTCCCTCAAGATCAAGAGAAACAGTTTTTTCATACCCTCCCATTAGATAATCACCAAAGATGTTATCCTGACTGTAGGCATCAACACAAGCCAAAAAACCGAACATTAAGATAAATGCAATTATTTTTCTCACTTTACCCCCTTTGTTTTTGTGTTCATTTCAAATATTTTTTCACCATAAGAAATAAAAACAGTGTTTTCCTTGATCCTGAATATCTTGGCTTCAGCGCCTTTACACGGCACAATATCGCCGACTGCATACACTTCGCCGTTGATGATAGTCTTGGGCTCGCTTGACCCCCACATAACACCTTCAATGTTTAATGGCGGAGGCCCTAACTTGTCTTTTTGAGAGCCGATTTTATCTAATCCTTCCGGGCCGGCTTCTCTTGGAAGCAGGTTTTCAAAGGGATCCTTATAAGAATTGGATAATTGCGAATCATTTTGATTATATTTAATCTCATAAGGCCCTTCACCTGAGGCTGCAGCCTGGCTTTTGCTGAAAGAATCTCCCTGGGTAAAAACCAGCGAGGAAACAGCCAAAAAGAAAATCATAAGAAAAATAATTTTATTAATTTTCATTTGACCACAACTCCTGATAAATCAGAGGATATTTTAACTTCCGAAGTCGGACCTTCCTCTTTCTTTCGTTTTGTATTTATGCTCACACTTAAGTTATTGATTTTAATTTTTTTCTTATCTATCAACTGTATGAAATCGGTAATGTTTT
>JAFGHG010000156.1 GCA_016939345.1 Candidatus Omnitrophota bacterium | reverse complement strand
GGGCAGGGTCTAATTTCATTTTTCTAAAAATAAGAGGCAATGCCGCCCCGATCATTGCGGCTATCATTACAGTAAGACCCATGGCAACACCAATAGATACGCTTACAATCCAGTGTCCGCCTTCCTGAATAAAAACTCTTATCATCCCTACGATGGCAAGCACAGCTCCTATGGAAATTCCAAGCAAAGCCTCCCTGAAAACTACTTTTAAAAAATCTTTTGCGTTTATATCACCAGTGGTCAAGCCTCTTATCACCATCATAGCCGACTGCATACCTGCATTTCCGCCGGTGGCTATTAGCAGGGGAAGATATACTGTCAAAGAAAACCATTTCTGGCTGATAATTTCATAATTTCTTATAACCAAGCCCGAAGCTGATTCAAGTATTACCAGAAGTATTAGCCATGGGCTGCGTTTTATGACAAGATTGATAAAATTAGCTTCCATGTATGGCTTTTCAACCGGTACTACGGCGGCAATCTTCTCAAAGTCTTCAGTAGCTTCTTCTTCTAATACATCCACCAAATCGTCAAAGGTGACTATACCCAGCAGCTTATCACCGGCATTTACAACAGGAATAACAAAAAGGTCATAGCGTTTGAAAATATTGGCTGCCTCTTCTTTATCTGTGGTTGCTTCGACTTTTATAACATCTTTATACATTATCTGTGATATCTTAATATCACCCGGTGAAAGGACAAGTTTTTTGAGGGATACTATGCCTATGAGTTTCTTCTCACTATCAAGAACATAACAATGATATATGGTTTCTTTTTGAATCCCCACATTTCTTATATGGATAAGCGCCTGCTCTACGGTCATAGATTCATAAAGCTGGACAAAATCCGGTGTCAGCAGCCTGCCCACGGAATCTTCAGGAAAATTCAATATTTCAAGGGCTATGGCTCTTTCTCGGGGCGTAAGAAAACTTACAAACTTCTTTACTAATTCCGCAGGCATCTCTTCAAAAAGTTCGGTCCTGTCATCTGGAGACATAGAATTCAGCAATTCTTTTATCTCCTGGCTGCTCAGGCTGTTTAGAATCTGCTCTTCTTCCTCGGTAGAAAGGTATTCAAAGACATCAATAGCCTTATCAGCAGAAACTAACCTAAAGACAAGTAGCTTATGGGCAGGATTAGAAAGTGAGGCAATCAGCACAGAAATATCTTCAGGATGTTTAGGAAAGAGCTGCTTGATATCAATATACTTTCTTTCACTTATCAGCTGCTCTACTGCTTGAGCCTGATTTTCTATTTGAAGGGTTTTCATTTTAAAAAAAGTTAGAAAAGTTTATAAATATTAAAGATTATACCATTGGATAGGCAAAAAGCAAATAGAGGGTATCTTATGATTGCTGGGATATGTCGCCGGCTTTCTGAAGTGAATATTTAGTAATCCAGGGTCCAAACAATTCAAAAAAAACAGTGCTCGCAATTGTTATAGTAAGTATTCTTTCGCCCCAGTATCCGCCGATAGCGTGTTTTGCCAGCAGGGCGCAGGCTAAAGCAATACCAGCCTGTGGTATCAAGGCAAGGCCCATATAATCTACAATAGGTTTACTGGCCTGGCATATTTTAGCTCCGACAAAAGCACCGGTAATCTTGCCTGCCGTTCTTGCAGCAATAAAACCTAAAGTAGCAGCCAGAGCTACACCCAATAAGGATATGTTTAGATGAGCGCCGGCTAAGACAAAAAATATCAGATAAAGAGGCGCATCGATATCTCTTAAGGCCTCAAAAAACTGAAAATTTTCCTTGTTTGAATTTACAAGTAAAGCTCCAAAAGACATACAGGTTAAAAGTATTGACAGCTTCAATGCAATAGATAGCCCGATAGCCAGAGTAATAAATCCCAGAATAAAAATCAGCCTATCCTTTGCTGTATTGATAAAACCGGAAAGCTTATTAAAAATAAAAGATATCGCATAACCTAAAGCGAACGATCCCGCGATCTCTATAAAAGCTTTTAAAAGGTCTTTGGCTATATCTAAAGCTCGGCTGGCTTCGCTTAAACCCGATTTTGCCAGTGCCAAAGAAAGGCCGAAAATAATCAGGGCCCAGGCATCATCAAGGGCGACTATTCCTAGCAGTGTATCGGTGAACTCACCTTTGCTTTTATATTCCTGTATAACGGTTACAACCGCTGCAGGGGCTGTGGCGGAAGCTATCGCGCCAAAAATAAGTGCTATAAAAAAAGGCTGTTTGAATAAAAGCCAGAGGACTAAAGTAACAAGAAGCCATGGGGTCAAGGAGGCGCTTATGGATATTGCTGTGACAGACCTGCCTATTCTTCTTAAAGTATTAAAAGAGAAACTCTCACCTAAAGTAAAGGCAATCAAGCCCAAAACTATATCGGAAAAAAAGTCAGACATGGATAAAAAAGACTGAGAAACCAAATTCAAAATATTCGGAGAAATTATTATTCCCAGAACTATGTAGGCAGTGATAGTAGGCAGTTTAAGTTTTTTAGCTAGGCGGGAAGAAAAAAAACTCAGAATAAAAATTATTGATAAACTTAAAATCGGATTTTCTATCATTAAAAAATGTATTACACAAAGCCTTTTTCCTTAAACATTTGCCAGATAATATCAAACAAACCAATTATGCCCACCAGTTTACCTTCTGAGTCCACAACTGGCAATCGTTCTTTTTTATGCAGGCGCATGGACTTGTATGCTTCTTCAAGCTGATCATCAACTTTAACGGCAACGTAATTGGTAGTCATGATATCATCAACGATTATCAATTCTCCCATGTAGGGTATCGGTTCCAGATCAAAAACATCCTCATTGACTTCGGTGAAAGGTATATTCCGGAACAACTTTGCCTGCTGGGGGCGAAGCAGGTCTAACAGGTCCTCAGAATAAACCACACCGATCAAATTGGAATTATCATCGACAACCGGAATTACCGGGTGGGTATGAAAATCTCTAAATAAGTCTAAAAGTTTCCTTAAAGACAATGAGCGGTTGACTTTTATAACATCCTTTTTAAAAGCTTCAGCGACTTTCATGATCGGTTACTTATCGAATTTTTTTAATATCTTTATTATTTCAGCTTCACTTGAAGCTGACAATAAGGCGTCTCTAAAAGACTGATCCATAAGCAGCTTTGATAATTCAGCGAGGATCCGTAAATAAAGGTTAAGCTCTCCGGGATCAGCTCCCATTAAAAAAATAAGCTTTACTCTCACTCCGTCTAAGGCTTTAAACTCTATTCCCTTGCTGGACCTGCCAAAACCCATGACAAAGCCTTTTACCGAATCAGTTCTGGCATGGGGTATTCCTATGGAGTTACCAATGCCGGTTGAGCCTAGATGTTCACGCTCAAGGACATCATCAATAAATTTTTCTTTATTGGTTATTTTGTTGGTCGACTCAAGCTTATCTGCAATTTCGCGAACCGCTCCTTCTTTGGTATCTGAGCCTAGTTCTAGAATGCAAAATTTTTCTTTAAGGTATTGAGAAACTAACATAAGCGGTCTCCTTCTTTAAACAATAATAATAAGATATTAAGCGTATGTCTTTATATTTTCAAGAAGTCCGTAGCAAAGAAGCCTGTCACCTGACTTAATTTTATCATCAGCATGAGGAAAAGATATCAAGGTATCTTTTCTCTCTATAGAAAGAACCAATATGTCTTTACGGCTGAACCCGGCATCAGCCAAAGAAAGGCCGTTTTCTTTGCTGTTCTCAGATATAATAAGCTGGGTCAATCCGTATCCCTTCGGCAGATTGAGAAGTTCTTCGATAGTTCTTTTTTTGCTTATTACCGTTGAGGTTAAGCTTTTTTCGATAAGTTTGTTTAAGGCAAAAGAAAAGCCTTTTAAAGTCGTTATCCGGTGCAATAAGAAAATCGAACCCAGAACTATCAGTGCTTTCCATAAATCAGCTTCCAGGTTGCTTTTGCCAAAAGAAACGAACAAGCTTGCAATAACTGAAACAATTCCTACTTTGCCTAAGACCATAAGCGCCACTATGGTCTTTATTCTTATCTTATCTTCAAGTATGGTCTCTGCTTCTTTGGTGGTAAAACCCGTACCCGTAAACGCAGATATAGATTGAAAACGGGCAGTCGTTTCGTCCATGCCCGTAAGCTTAAGTATCACAGTGGCTACGCGGACGATAAAGAAAAAAACAACTACAATGATGATCAACGGCAATACCGCAGAAATAATACTCATTATCAAGGATTATTATTGTTTACCATAAAATTATATGTTAATAATGAGACTTGGGCAATAAATTTTTTGCTCCTGGCGTATACCCTCTCATTTTTTACTAAAACACAGATTATGTAATCGTTGTCAGGTAAATAGACTATACCTGCATCATGGACCACTCCCCTTTCAAGCCCGGTTTTATTAGCGATAACGGCGTCTTCCGGTAAAAAACGCGGGATCCGATCTCTGACCTTTTGATTTTTCAAAAAATCTATGGCGAGTTCGCAGAGTTTAGGGTCGTAAAGCTCTTTATGGTATAGCTTCTCAAGGACCAGGTATGTGTCGTAAGAACTTGTGTAGTTTTCTACCCCCTTATTACGGAGGGAAAAATCTAAAATCATCCTGCCCAATACTGTATCATTAAGCTTTAACTCCTCAAAAGTGGCGATAATATAATCTTGGCCTAAAATCTTGATAACCTTGTTAGTGGCTGTGTTATCGCTTGCCGCTATCATCAACTCAAGTAATTTTTCAAAACTTAGAGTATAGGGAGGATTTGCTGACTTTAATATCCCTGAGCCTCCTGTAATATCTTTCTTTTCAATAGTTATTTTATCGCCAAGGGATATTTTTCCTTCGCTTACAGCTTTAATAGCCGAAGCCAGAATTGGCAGTTTTATAAGGCTGGCAGCCGGAAACTGTCTATGCCTGCCGATCTCAAAACATTTACCGTCGTCTTTTAAGCTTTTAACATAAACCGAATAGTCAACGCTTGCATTACTAAGTTCCTGAACGGCAATTTTCTTGACTTCTGAAATAAAATATTGCTTTAGCCGCTGCTCTGAATCTTCCTTTTTTCTTGAAATAAAAAAAAAGGACAACAACAAGACCAAAATCACAAGAAGGATAGATAAGGCTATTTTTAAAGATTTCATTTATAATCTGAACCCAAAGGGTTTTTGAGGCTAATTTAATCCTGACTTTGAAAAATATTTACTTGATCATCCTTTCGCTAGGCTCAAGCCGCCAAGGATGTGAAGCTACAATTATAGCCATATATAAAGTCACTAAAAGCCAGTCTCTTCCGATTAAAACCAGAGCCAGCCATGAATAGCCTCCATAAGGCGTCTTAAGTTCGGTTTTAAAGGAGCTGATCAAAAGTATCATCAAAGCCACGGGCACAACCACCCTGGTACAAAAGCTCCACCATTTTCCGATTTTCCAGTCGCTGTAGCGGTTTACATGCATGCGAAGCTTGACTGTTTTATAAATCCAGCCTATCAAGAAACACTCGAAAATTCCGCCGATTACCAATCCGTACTGAGTCAAGAAATGATCGACTATATCCAGCCATAATAATCCAGACTGAGTTGCGAAAATTATCCCGCCGATAAACCCCAAAACAGACAAAACCGAAACAACGGTCTTTCTTTTATAATGAAATTTATCCACTATGCCCGAGGTAAAGGCCTCGATAATAGAGATGGACGAAGACAAGCCGGCAATCACCAGGCTTCCGAAGAAAAGTATGCCGAAAAGTTTTGAAAAATGCGGAAGAAGGCTTATAGCTTTAGGAAAAGCTACAAAGGCAAGGCCGATTGATTCCCTTACTACGCTGTTTATCGGCTGACCGGTAGTCTTGGCCATGTAACCTAAAACCGCAAAAACACCAAAACCGGCAAAGAGAGAAAATGAACAGTTGATACAGCTTATAACGAGAGAGTCCCGGACGATTGCTGCCTTTTTAGGAAGGTATGAAGCATAGGCGATCATTATCCCGAATCCAAGGCTTAAGGTAAAGAAGATCTGGCTGAATGCATCCATCCATACTCTTATGTCAGAAAGACGGCTGAAATCCGGCCGCAGATAGACTTTTATTCCTTCCATTGCACCAGGAAGTTTCAGGCCCCAAAAAATGATTACACCGGTTAAAGCAAATAGTAAAGGCATGAAAATCTTGTTTGCTCTTTCAAGGCCTTCTCTTACGCCCATAAAAACTATCAACCAATTCAGGATCCAAACAACCAAAAGAGATAAGATTATCGGAGAACGCACGTCACCGATATCAAAAGGGGTTTGCTTAAGCATTAAAAAATCCTGGAAAAAAAAATTATTGGGATCCGTGCCCCAGGAAAGATTAAAAGAAAAAAATAAAAAGTTCAGACACCAGGCGATCACTACAGAATAGTAAAGTACTATTCCGAACATTACAAATATTATCTGCCACCAGCCAAGCCATTCCCATTTTTTCGATATACTCGCAAAACTGGCAGGAGCAGAACCGCGCATCTTATGTCCTAAAGCTATCTCCATTATCATCAGGGGTATCCCGACTACAAAAAGGGCTATCAGGTAAGGTATGAGAAAAGCTCCGCCTCCGTTCTTGTAACAAAGATAGGAAAAACGCCAGATATTTCCGAGACCAATAGCAGAACCGACTGCAGCAAGGACAAAACCTATATGCGTCTTCCATTGAGGGCGATGATGAGCTAGATTAGGTTCTGTTGTCATATTTTCTTCATGTTTATTAATTGAGTCCAGAGGCTCATTTCTTAGAGATTATATCAAAAAGGCATGCCTGCGTAAAGCAGATTTGAAATTTTATTTTAATGAGGAAATACGGTTAGCCAGCAAAACAAAACTTTTAAGCGGAATATCCTGGGCCCTTAGGTTAAAATCAAGGGATTTTTTTGGCATTGAATAAATTTCCGATTTATATTCGGACAAAGAGTTTATGATTTTTTTTCTCTTCTGGGAAAAAGCCTTGCTTATTATTTGTTCGAACAAAAGTTCATCTTTAAGGGCATAGGCGGGTTTATTATAAAAGTCAATGCGTATAAAAGACGAATCGACTTTAGGCCGGGGCTTAAAAGAGCCGGAAGGTATATCTATAAGCTTACTTATTTTTGCATAACACTGTATAAAACAAGAAAGCTGGCAATAATAAGGCGACGCACAATCGGCAATGAGTTTACTGGCGAATTCTTTTTGAAAAGTAAGATAAGCCTTGTCAATGTATGTTCTTTGAGCAGTTAAATGATAGATAAGGCGTTTGCTGATATGATAAGGAACATTACCAAGGAGAGTCAGCCTTTCCTTAAATTTATAATTCAAAACATCTGATTTTATTATCTCTACATTAGAAAAGCTGGAAAGCCTCTGCTTGAGCAGGCGGCAAAACCTTTCGTCTATTTCAAGGCAGAGCAATTTTTTTGCTTTTTCGGCAATAAGAGCACTTAAGGCTCCGCTGCCTGAACCGATCTCTAAAACTATCTGGTCATCGATTTCTGTATTGGAAATTATTTTTTTGATATAGGAGCGGTCTTTTAAAAATATCTGGCTAAGGCGCCGGTTTTGTTTCATGGGTGTAATTTCAGGGAAAGTTCTACTGCCTGGATCATGGATGAAGAAAATGGTTTTTGTCCTTTAGCTATAAGATCGTAGGCGACACCGTGCGCTGGTGATGTCCTTATGACCGGCAAACCCAGGGTTATGTTTACTCCATGGCGCAAGGAAAGAAGCTTAAAAGGAATCATGGCTTGATCATGATACAGGGCTATGATGCAGTCAAACTTTGCTATATTTTCTTTGACAAATAAAGTATCAGCGGCAAAGGGCCCGAAAACATTATTATTTTTTTTGCCCAAAGCTAAAACAATAATTTTTTCTTCTTTTTCTAAAAAAGTATTTTTCCCTGCATGGGGATTAAAAGAGGCTACCGCTATCCTGGGATTTTTAACATTTAAATTATGATCAAAGAATCTTTTTGCCAAGAGTATTGTTTTATTTATGTTTTGACAGTCAAGCATCTTTGGAACATCACGCAAAGGCACGTGACGCGTCAGCAACACAACTTTGAGTTCTTTGGAAAACATCATCATTGCGTAGCTTTCTGCCTTAAAAAACTCCGCCAGAAACTCAGTGTGGCCGCAAAATCCAGGGCTAATCAGCCCAATAGCTTCTTTGGATACTGGCGCCGTAACCAATCTTTTAGAAATTCCTTTTTTTAATAATTTGCAGGCTATTTTTAGGTAGGTCAAACTAGCCAAGCCTGATAGCTTGCTGGCTTCTCCCTTAACTAGCTTTCTGATATTATCTGTCTTGGCATCGATAAATGATATTTTTTTTCTGATTGATTTAAATTTTCTTATCGAAGACAGTATGTATTCATCTGCTATCAGTATGAAGTTTATATTTCTTTTATATAGATGCGCTATGGCTTCAAGGCAGATATAAGGCCCGCAACCGGCTGGATCTCCGCAGGTTATGATAACTGACTTTTTTTTCACTGCAATTTTTTGATTACCCCCCTTTCCCTGAGTTCTTTTACCCACTCTTCGAATCTTTGCTTAAACTTAACTTCTTTTATGTATCCATAAAGATGTTCCTTGACTTCTGACAAAGGCAGTAGCCGGGGTTCTTTAATTTGAGTCAGGTATAAAATAAAATAAATACCTTCTATATCGCTTATTTTATACTCATCAAGTGCCAAATCTTTTAAAATCTGAAATAATTCTGGGCGAAGCTCTTCTAAGCTTGACTCGATCTTAACAAGCATATTGCTCTTTTCACTGACTTTTGTGATGCCATATTTATCGATTGCCATGCCCAGTTCTTTTATAGGAACAAAATCTGGGGACTGGGCAATATAGAAAACATATGTCTGGGGAGCAACAAAATCCTTATGCCTGTCAGAATATAGATCGCTGATCTCTTGAGGCGAAACGCTTATCTGAGAACGGACATTTTTTTCAATAATCACCTGCATCAGGTATTTTTCCTTGATTATCTCCTTCAAGGAAGTTATAGTAAGGCCCTTCTCGGCCATAGAGTGGTCAAAATCTTCCTTGGAAGGATAGGAAACCATCATCTGTTCGAGTTTTTCGTTAATCACTGACGGGGGGACTTCTATCTTTTCTTTTTTGGCCTCATCAAGAATCAGCCTGTCCTCTATTAATTTATCCAAGGCCTTTTTTCTAAATTCAGGATCATCACAAGAAAGTTTCTCATCGCCTTCAGAAAACTTGATCTCCAAAGCACTGCAATAATCCTCAAGGTCTTTTGTAGTTATAACCTGTCCATTGACTTTAGCAATTATCTTGGCGACTTCAGCAGCTTCACTGTTAAAACCCGCGAATAGAAATTGAGCAATGATGATTATAGAAAATATGTCTTTCACTGATGGCCTCCTTAAACTAACAATAATCAGTTAATATTAAACGATTCTTTTAAGTATTCTATCTCTTTCTTAAGTAATCTACAATACAAATCAAAACCAACCATCCAGATAAACCCATGCTGTTCTTTGCCAAGAATATTTCCCGCTCCTCTAAGCTCCAAGTCGCTCATGGCCACCTCGAATCCTGCACCAAGATGCGAAAATTCACAAATATATTTTAATCTTTGCGAAGCCTCTTTAGGTATGATGTCCAAAGGGGGGCTGATTAGGTAAGCATAAGCCTGGATGTTCATGCGGCCAACCCTGCCCCTTAACTGATGAAGGTCAGCCAGGCCAAAGCGGTGGGCGTCATTTATAAAAATAGTGTTAGCGCTGGGGATATCTATGCCAGATTCGACTATAGCCGTAGAAAGCAGGCAGTCTGTTTTTTTATTGATGAAATCATACATAACCTTTTCGATCTCTTTAGCTGACATCCGGCCATGGACAATGCTTATCCTTATTTCAGGCGACAAATTTTTTCTCAGTAATTTTTCGATTTTTGGTATAGTTTCTATGCGGTTATGGATAAAAAAAACCTGGCCTCTTCTTTTTACCTCTTTCTCAATCGCCTCTTTGATTACGTCCTTTCTGATATTGATATTGACGGTCTTAACAGACAGGCGCTGTTTTGGCGGAGTACGAATGAGGGATATACTTTTTAAACCGATAAAACTCATGTAAAGGGTCCTTGGTATAGGGGTGGCCG
>JAFGHG010000155.1 GCA_016939345.1 Candidatus Omnitrophota bacterium | reverse complement strand
CCCGGATAAAGCAATCGAGGATATTGTTTTGTATAAGAATAGACCTTGACCTCATGCTTTTTGATCAGATTGAGGTAGAGCTGGCTCGCATAATGGGCTCCGCCGCCCCTGAAAGGATAAACTGCTGCAATTATGGCTATTTTCATATTTGTCGATAAATATAATTATATTATAAAGTTCAAAGGGCATAAAGTAAATCAACTATTTATTAAAGTTGAACAGGGTTTTCTGGATAAGTTAAATTAATTCAGAAATAATTTTACTGCTGGCTGGTTTGTGATATAATCTCATAGAATTTTATAGAAGAGTTATAATATATATGAAGGGCATAATATGGTTAATATAGCTATCAGCGGTATATCCGGGCGCATGGGAAGAAGGATTTTAAGTTTATCCGGCCAGGATAAAGACTTACGGGTTGTTTTTGGCCTTGAACGCCCGGGTCATCCTGATATAGGAAAAGAAATAGAAAGGGTAAAGGTAAGTGAAAAAATATCTTCTGCTCCTGAATTTGACTGTTTTATAGATTTTACTTCGCCCCAAGCTACCATAGAACATCTGCTTGAGCTGGTGAGTCTTAAAAAACCCGTAGTCATAGGAACAACCGGTCTGGATGAAAAACAGCTAAAAATCATAAGAGATAGCGCAAGTAATATCCCGATAGTATTTGCTCCTAATATGAGCATTGGGGTCAATCTCTTGTTCAGGCTTCTTAAAGAAGCTGCCAATACTTTAAAAGGATACAGGGTCCAAGTAGAGGAGGCCCATCACATCCACAAAAAAGATGCTCCTTCCGGCACTGCTAAAAAAATAGCTGAGGTCATAAACAGCCAGGGCTTCGATATCAAGTTTGAGGATATCAAAGCCATAAGAGAAGCAGAGATCATCGGAGACCATAAGGTTGTCTTTGAAAGCGATGTCGATAAAATAGAGCTTTCTCATTCTGCAAAGACAAGAGATATATTTGTTAAAGGCGCCCTTGTGGCTGCCAAATGGGTTATTGACAAACAACCCGGGCTTTATTCCATGGAAGATGTATTGTTTGGTGAGGCAATATGAGAAAAATTGAATTATCAAAAAGGCTTAAGAGTTTTCCCCCTTATTTGTTTGCCGAGATAGACAGGCAGAAAGAGATACTTAAAAAGAAAAAAATAGATTTTGTTGATGTCAGCATCGGCGATCCTGATGTGCCTGCTCCTCAGGCAGTGATAGAGGCTTTATACCGGGCAGCCAAGCTCAAAGATAACCAGAAATACGCTCTTGACCAGGGAAAGGCATTGTTCAGGAAGTCAATACAGAGGTGGTTTAAAAAAAGATTTTCTGTTAGCCTTGATGAGAATAAGCATATTCTTCCTCTTATAGGCTCAAAAGAAGGCCTTATACATTTTCCTCTGGCTTTTGTAAACAGCAGCGATTACATCATAGTGCCTTCTCCGGCCTATCCTGGTTATAAAAGCGCAGCCCGTTTTGTCAGTGCCAGGATTTATGAACTGCCTTTGCTGGAGAAGAACTCGTTTCTGCCCGAGCTGTCAAAAATTCCCCAGAGAGTCAAAAATAAAGCAAAACTGATATATCTTAATTATCCCAATAACCCTACAACTGCCGTGGCTCCTTTGAGCTTTTTAAAGGAGGCGGTATCCTTCTGTTCCAAGTACGGCATAATTTTAGCTTATGATAATGCCTATTCAGAGATTTATTTCAGCCAGAAACCGCATAGCATATTAGAAGTCAAAGGGGCAGAGGAGATAGCAATAGAGTTTCATTCTCTTTCTAAGACCTTTTGCATGACTGGTTTTCGTGTGGGCTGGGCCTGCGGCAACAGCGATCTCATAAGAGCACTTTTAAAGGTAAAATCTAATATAGACTCAGGGCTTTTCGGAGCAATCCAGGAAGCAGCCGCATTGGCTTTAGACCGGCAGGAAAAGTATGTTGTCGGTCTGCGGAAGATAATAAAGGAAAGAAGAGACCTGTTTGTTGCCGGGCTGAAGAATATAGGCTTTAAGAACATACACTCTGATTCTACATTTTATGTCTGGATGCGCATCCCAAAAGGCTTTAAGAGCTCTATAGATTATTCAAAATACCTTATCAGCGAAAAAAACATAGTAGCAACTCCCGGATTAGGCTTTGGCAAATACGCTGAAGGATTTATACGTTTTGCTTTAACTGTAGACAAGAAGAAGCTGGCAGAAGTCCTCAAGAAGCTGAATGGCTGAAGCTCTGCTTGTTTTTCAAGGGAGGAAAAATGAAAACAATTTGTATTTTCCTGGCGGTAATCTTTGCCGGCTTAAGCGCCTTTGCTTTTGATATCGAAAGCGAAGCCTTTATCCAGAAAGGTTATATTCCCGACAGGTATACCTGTGATTCCAAGGATCTTTCCCCAGAGCTTACCTGGTCTGATGTACCTTCAGGGGCTAAAAGCCTTGCTTTGATTTGTGATGATCCTGATGCGCCTTTCACAACCTGGGTCCACTGGCTTTTAATCAATATTCCTACTGACTATAAGAAATTAAGCGAAGGGATATCAGTCCAGGATCTAAAAGATGCAGGCATAGTCCTAGGAAAGAACGATTTCGGCAAGCTCGCCTACGGAGGGCCTTGTCCGCCTAAAGGCAAACCGCACCGTTATTTTTTTAAACTGTATGCTTTAGATACTACTCTTTCTCTTCCCGAAGGCTTTAGCAAGGACCAGGTTATCAAGGCAATACAAGGTCACATTATAGCTGAGACCAAGATTATAGGGTTATATCAACGCAAGTAGAAAGGAGATCATAAATGGCAAAGATCAAAAAAGTAAAAGCAAGAGAAATACTTGATTCAAGAGGAAACCCCACAGTTGAGGTGGATGTTGTCTTAAGCAACGGCATAATGGGCAGAGCGGCAGTCCCTTCCGGAGCCTCTACCGGCGAATATGAGGCTGTAGAGCTGCGCGATAAAGACAACAAAAGATATAACGGAAAAGGCGTTCTCAAAGCAGTCAATAATGTCGAGAAAGTTATTTTTCCTAAAATAAAAGGTAAAGACGCTGATTTTTCTAAAATCGATAAGCTGATGCTTAAACTCGACGGCACTGACAATAAATCCAGGCTGGGAGCGAATGCTATTTTAGGAGTATCTCTGGCAGTAGCCAGGGCTGATGCGATTTCCAAGAAAAAGCCTTTTTATAAGTACCTGGGAGGTACAAAAGCAAATGTTCTGCCGCTGCCTTTGATGAACATAGTGAACGGCGGAATGCATGCTGATAATAATCTGGATATCCAGGAATTCATGATAGCTCCTTTAGGTTTTAACTCTTTCACTAAAGCCCTGGCAGCAGCGACCGAAACTTTTCATGCTTTAAAGTCTATACTGAAAGACAAGAAATTATCCACATCAGTAGGAGATGAAGGAGGTTTTGCTCCGAGCTTAAATACAAACCAGGAAGCTTTGGAGTTGATAATCCAGGCCATAGAAAAGGCAGGATATAAGCCGGGTAAGGAAATAGCTCTGGCTCTTGATTCTGCTTCATGCTCATTCTATAAAGACGGCTCTTATATCTTTGAAGGCCAAAAAATAGACGCCATTTCTATGATCGATTATTATGAGAAGCTGGTCGAGAAATACCCTATCATTTCCATAGAAGACGGCTTAGATGAAAACGACTGGGACGGTTGGAAAAGCTTAACAGCAAGGCTGGGTAAAAAAATCCAGCTGGTAGGCGATGACTTGTTTGTTACTAATGTCATAAGGCTTAAAAAAGGCATTGATAATAAGGTAACCAATTCAATACTTATCAAGGTCAACCAAATAGGTAGTTTAAGCGAGACCATAGCTGCTATTGATATGGCTAAAAAAGCAGGTTATTCCTCGGTCATATCACATCGTTCCGGAGAGACCGAAGATACCGCCATAGCCCATATAGCAGTGGGAAAAGCTACCGGCCAGATAAAGACCGGTTCATTATCGCGGACAGACCGGGTGGCAAAATATAATGAGCTTTTAAGAATAGAAGAAGAGCTTGGGAAAAAGGCCAAATATGGCGGTAAGACTTTTAAATTCAAAAGGAGCTAAACGCCTTCTGCTCTTGCTGTGTCTTAGCTTATTGGTGTTATTGGTATTAGCTGTTTATTTTCCCAGCTATAGCAGGCTAAGGACCCTTAATAACGGCAACGAGGATATTAGCCGCAGGAATGCTGATCTTGAGCAGGAGATCAAGGATTTAGAAGATAAGCTACAGAGAGTGGGCAAAGATCCCTTTTTATACGAAAGCATTGCCCGGGATGAGCTTGGTGTGGCTAAAGAGAACGAAGTTGTCATCGATATAAAGAAGTAGTTTTTTAAAGGAGGATTTATGAAAAAACTGATATGTGCTTGTTTGTTTCTGTTGGTTTTTTCTTCTAATACTTTTGCCCAGGATGCGATGACTGAAGCCACTCCTAATTATCCCCGCGAAGACAGCGCCGGATTGATAATGTATTTTCAAGACTGGCACCATATATATGTAGACAAGCCGGTTTTTAAGGAGAGAGTCCCATTTGGCTCTTTAGATGAATTCGAAGCTTTTTTAAAGGAGTATAAGGGCGATAAGAACATGGCCATAGTAAGCGTTGCCGTTGACTCAGGCAAGACTAAGACAAAAGACCTTTATCAGCTGAAAGACTTTTTAATCGGAAACGGATTTAAAGAAGTTTTTTTTAAAAAAGCCTCCCGTTGGGAGCAGTATTTTATTCCTGAAGATTTGCCGGAATAAATACTTATTGACATAAGGCTTTAAAGCTTTAGAATACACCTGTTCTTTGGGTTACGGTTAGGGTAACGAAGCCCGTATCGTATCCCGGTTATGGTTAGGTTTTTTTTGTAACCGATTAAATGTAACCGAAACGGGCATCGTAACCGAAAACGATTAACCTCACCGTATTAATTCGCGGGGTGGAGCAGCCAGGTAGCTCGCAAGGCTCATAACCTTGAGGTCAGTAGTTCAAATCTACTCCCCGCAACCAGACCCCATAGCCTAAAAAACTGTGGGGTTTTTTTATCTTTCCCGCTAGATACCAGATACCTTTTATTGGGGTATAGGGATTGGGGATTAGGGAAAAGGGATTAATTTTGTTAATATGAATCCTGCGGTTGCAAGCTAAAGGATTTTATTTTGCTTCAAATCCCCCCGCCTGAGGTGTAAAATAAGTTTGTGAAACCATCCAAAACTTTTACTTTAATCGAACTAATACTGGTTGTGGCAATAGTTGCTGTATTGGCTGGAGCGATGATACCGGTGGTTTCATCGGCCAGGTCAAAAGCAAGAGCATCAAAAATCATCCTTTTGGCTGACACACTTAAAGTTGCAACTCAAAAGTTTTATGCTGATACTGCCCGCTTACCTATTGAAGCCGCGCAAAACAATAACCCTTGGGACCATCAACTTTATGAAAATTCAGCAAATCCTTCACCCCGTTGGCCTACTCCGGCACAGGGTCAGCCCATACCAGGCTGGGATGGGCCTTATATTTCGCACCGCCTATCCTCTAAAGATACTCCTTACGGAGGCCGGTTAGAAATCACTTTAGGAATTGGCGCAACCATTGGAATTGCTAATATTTTCGTAGGAGACGTTCCTGAAAGTGATGCCAGGCAAATAAACGCTTCCTTGGACACTAATGAGCCGGGCGCATGGAACACTACAGGAAATGTCCGCTATGATAATGCTTCAGAACTACTTGCAATAAACTATCTTTACATAAAATTAAACTAAAATAAGACTAGATTATTTGTTATTTGACGCTGATTTGTTTTCTGATTTAGTTTCGGTTATTGAGAATTTTACTTTTTCCCTTCTAATCCTACCGCTTGAGGTGTAGAATAATAAAAAAAAGGAGGAAAAGTGCCAAGATATTTTATAATTTTTGCTGTGTTGGCTTTTGTGTCCTGCGGCAGTTCAGGTGAGCTAGGTAGTTTTGTTGATCAATTTGATTTTCTTAAAGACGTAAAACTCAGCGATTCAAAGATTGCATCGGGGTTGAAAGAGGCGCTTAAGGTCGGCATAGATAATGCAGTGAAATTAACCGGTAAAACAGATGGGTATTTTGCCAATGAAGCAATAAAAATACTTATACCTGAGAAGCTTAAGTTTCTTGAACAAGGATTACGGGCATTAGGCTTTATTGAAGAACTTGATGAATTTGTTTTGAGTATGAACAGGGCTGCTGAAAAAGCTGCTCCATATGCTAAGGATATTTTTATTGATGCAATTTTTGACATGTCTTTTGATGATGCAAGAAAAATATTGGAAGGTTCAGATACAGCAGCTACTGATTATTTTAAAAAAAAGACAGAAGATAAACTTTTGACTGCTTTCAGGCCTGTTGTTGAAAGGGCGATGAAGGATTATAAAGTAACCAGCAGCTTTCAAGAGCTTATCGGGCAGTATAAGTCTTTACCATTTGCCTCAAGTTTGCCCAGTATTGATATTGAGGAGTATGTTATAGATAAAGGGCTGGAAGGATTATTTTATATTCTCGGTGAACAGGAAAAAAAAATTCGTAATGAACCAGCAGCCCGGGTTACACAACTTCTCCAAGAAGTATTCAAATAAAGCACTGTTTTTACAAGAAAAACCTAAAAGAGCGGCAGATATCTTTTGTAACAAACAAAACCTTAAGGGTCCACTAATGGATTGTAATAGCGCTAGACAAATTTTGCATTCTGTAATGTCTATCTAATTTTTAAGCAAAAATAATAAATGACAGCTATTTATCAACAAAATATGATGTTATAATATTTTTATTCCAGGGTAACCAGAATAGACATGAGAGTATTCATTTGTTAAGAAAGGAGAATCAGATGAAAAAAGCTTTAATTACAGGGATTACTGGCCAAGACGGTTCCTATTTGGCAGATTTTTTATTAAATAAAGGCTACGAGGTTCATGGTTTACTGAGACGTGTTGCATTAGAAGATAATGATTATCTTTTGAGCCGGCTGGAAAATATCAAGGATAAAATCCATATACATTTAGGTTCTCTTGAGAGTTATGCTAGTATTTTTAATGTCGTTGAAAAGGTAAAGCCCGATGAGTGTTATCATTTGGCTGCCCAGAGCTTTGTCAGTTATTCATTTGAGGATGAATATTCCACTTTAAATACCAATATCAACGGAACCCTCCATGTTTTATCGGCCATTAAACAGAAAGCGCCAGATTGTAAATTTTATTTTGCTGGCTCAAGTGAGATGTTCGGTTTGGCTAAAGAAAGTCCGCAAAAAGAAGGTACGCCTTTTCATCCGCGTTCTCCCTATGGAGTTTCGAAAGCAGCTGGTTTTTATATTACCCAAAACTACCGTGAATCATACAATATGTTTGCCTGCAACGGCATCTTATTTAACCATGAATCTCCGCGCAGAGGCTTTGAGTTTGTTACCAGAAAGATTAGCCGGACGGTGGCAAAAATAAAGTTGGGATTGAGTAATGAATTAAGATTAGGTAATTTGAAAGCTAAGAGAGACTGGGGGTATGCGCCTGATTATGTGGAAGCTATGTGGCTTATGCTTCAGCAGAAAGAGCCAGAAGATTATGTAATAGCGACTGGCCAGACAAATTCTGTTGGAGATTTTGTTGAAGAAGCATTTAATATTGTAGGCCTTTCTTGGCAGGATTATGTTGTGGTAGATAAAATGCTTTATAGGCCCGCAGAAGTGTACCTTTTGAAGGGTGATTATGGAAAAGCCAAGCGAATCTTAGGTTGGGAGCCAAAAGTAAGGTTTCCCGAACTTGCTAGAATAATGGTTGAAGCAGACCTCAAATCTTTTAAAGACATAAAGCAAATATAAAATCAAAATCAGGGGAAATAATACTTAATTGCAAGCGCCCTCGCGCCTTTAGTGAATAGTATCTAGTCTAGATACAAGACACTAGTAACCAGTAGCTAGTATATTTTTTCTTCAATTTCCCACCTGTAGAGAGTAAAATAGAATAAATGAAAAAAAGTTTTACCCTGATCGAACTTATCCTGGTTGTGGCTATTGTTGCAATACTTGCGGGGTTAATAGCTCCTATAATCAGAGGTGCAAGACAAGATGCACAAATATCAAGAATGATAGATACCGGTGAAGCCCTATATAAAGCTTCACGGCTGTTCTATTCTGATACCGGAACTCTTCCTGCTGACATAGACGACCTTTTAGCCGACAGAGGAATTTCAGGATGGGATGGGCCATACATTGAGAAGCCTCTTACACCCAAAGACCATCCATACGGGGGATTATGTTATTTGACGAACAGAACTGTCACAACAATCGGGGTAAGAGAGCAAAGATATGTTCTTTATGCATTCTGGAATATTGACTCATCATTTGCCAAAAGGGTTAATGATGCCGTTGAGCCAGGAGAGGGGTTGATCTGGGCTATGACTGGAAAGGTTCAATATATCGCCGTGGCACAATGGCTGAGTTTTGAATATCATATTCATACTTTTAATCTTTAAACTTAAAAAATGAATAATTCCTGTGGCACAATAATCAATTAGAGGGATAGGTATGATACCCCCTAAATTCAAATTAACAATTATCAATTAACAATTTAAAATAGCCAGATACCTTTTATTGGGGTATAGGGATTGGGGATTAGGGAAAAGGGATTAATTTTGTTAATAT
>JAFGHG010000154.1 GCA_016939345.1 Candidatus Omnitrophota bacterium | reverse complement strand
CAAAAATGTTTTTTCTTTTCTTTTCTTTATCTAACTGGGGAGACGATAAGAGAAGAAGCTGGGTGTATGGATGCAAAGCATTAGAATAAACTTCTTCAGTTTTAGCTTTTTCAACGATTTTGCCCAGATACATAACGCAGACAAAATCGCTCATACAGCGCACGACATTCAAATCATGAGCAATAAAAAGAAAAGTCAGCCCATGCTTTTCTTGGATCTCAAGCAAAAGATTTATTATCTGAGCCTGAATAGAAACATCCAAAGAAGATACCGGCTCATCAAGTATCAAAAGTTTAGGATTTAAAACCAGGGAACGGGCAATGCTTATCCTCTGGCGCTGGCCTCCGCTGAACTCATGAGGGAAGCGGTTTAAGCTGTTTTGCGGCAAGCCCACATCTTCGATAATCGCCTTTATCATCTCAAGTCTTTTTTTTCGGCTTCTCTCAATAGAGAAGCTAAGAATCCCTTCCTGGATTATCTTGTATACGCTGAATCGGGGATCAAGGGAATTATATGGGTTCTGAAAGATTATCTGCATATCTTTTCTAAGCATCCTCATTTCTTTAGCTGAAATAGATGTTATTTCTTTATTTAGAAAAATAACTTTTCCTTCATCAGGCTCAATGAGCCTTAGAACAGCCTTGGCAAATGTAGATTTGCCGCAGCCGGACTCACCGACTAAACCTGTAGTCTTTGCTTTCTCAATTGACAAACTTACATCATCTAAGGCTTTATTATAGCCCACGGTCTTATAGAGCAGGCCTCTTTTTATTGGATAATACTTTTTTAGATTTTTAACTTCTAAAATATTCATCTTAAACTTTATAACAGCTGACCCAATGATTCCTGCTGACCTCTCTATACCCAGGGTAGGCTTGAGTGCATTTTTTATCCTTAAACGGGCAGCGTGGATGGAAATGACAGCCTAAAGGCTTATCAGCCGGATCAGGAACTGTGCCTTCGATTACTTTTAGTTTTGTCTTATTAGAATCTCCCTTGGGTATTGACGAAAACAAGGCTTTGGTGTAGGGATGCAGGGAATTAGAAAATATTTCTTCCCGGTCTGCCAGCTCAACAATCTTGCCTGAATACATAATCGCCACCCTGTCAGCTACCTCTGAACATAAAGCCAGATTATGGGTAATAAGTATAAGAGTAAAATCTATCTGCTGGCGCAGTTTAAGAAATAGATCCATTATCTGGGCCTGGATCGTAACGTCTAAACTGGTAGTAGGTTCATCGGCAATCAAAAGTTTTGGATTACAGCTAAGGCTCATTGCTACCATTACTCTCTGAGCCTGACCTCCGCTGAAATTATGAGGGTAATCCTTCATCCGGTTTTTAGCATCATCTATGCCGACATTTTCAAGCAGCTCAATAATTCTTTTTCGCCGGCTTTTCTTGTTCATATCCTTATTATGGGTTTTAAGCATCTCATCGATCTGAAAACCTACTGTATATAAAGGGTTAAGGGAGGCAACCGGTTCCTGAAAAACTATAGATATCTCTTTTCCTCTGATTTTTTGCATTTGTTTTTGGGAAAGCTTCAAAAGATCTTGGCCCTGGAAAAGCACTTCGCCTTTGACTATTTTACCCGGGGGGCTTATCAGGTTCATCACTGAATAGGCAGTAATACTTTTCCCGCAGGCAGATTCGCCTGCCAATCCTAAGACTTCGCCTTTTTTTATTGAAAGATTTAATCCTTCAACCGCTTTTATTACAGAATCCTCAGTATAAAAATAAGTACGCAAATCCTTTATCTCTAATAAATTTTCCATAATATGCTATTTTAACTCCTGTTTAGGATCAAAAGCATCCCTTAATCCGTCACCGAGCAGATTAAAAGACATCACGGTGATAAAGATAAAAAAACCTGGTATAAGCACCCAGGGATGAAACTTTATCTGGGCGATGGCCATTGACTCTGACAAGAGATTTCCCCAGCTGGCATAAGGGTCTTGTATTCCTAAACCCAGCATACTTAAAGCTGACTCGCCAAGAATAAAACCAGGAACAGCTAAAGAAAGAGAGACAATTATATAAGAAAAAGTATGAGGGATGATATGACGGCTGATTATTTTAATATCCGATACTCCCAAGGCCCTTGCAGCTAAAACAAACTCTCTTTCTCGTAAGGATAAAGCCATGCCTCTTATCACCCTGGCTAACCCGGGCCAGCCGATAAAAGACATAATACAGATTAAGACAAAATAAATCTGGACTGAACTCATTGAATAAGAAAAAATGCTTCTAAGGGCCAGCATCAGATAAAAACCGGGAATAAGCATTATTATCTCACATACGCGCATAAGTATGGTATCGGTCTTTCCTTTAAAATAACCTGATATGCCTCCGACAAACAAACCGATAAAAAAAGCAATAAAAACTCCCACAAAGCCAAAAGAAAGAGATATCTGGCCTCCGTAGATTATGCGGGAAAAAAGGTCTCTTCCTCTTGAGTCAGCACCCAGGATAAAAAACCTTGCCTCTTCATCAACACCGAATAAATGTAAGTTTGTTTTAAATAAGCCAAAAAAAGAATATTCGTCTCCGCTGTTTAAAAACTTTATCGGATATTTATTTGTCTTATCCTCTTCATATACTCGGTTATAAAACTCATCAAATTTAAAACTCTTTTTATATATGTAAGGACTCACTAAGCGGCCT
>JAFGHG010000153.1 GCA_016939345.1 Candidatus Omnitrophota bacterium | reverse complement strand
TTTTAGGTAAAGGCCTTATAGAAAAGATCGGAGAACCTAAGTCATCTGTTTCAGACCACAGCCAGGGCATAAAAAAGATTATTAGCGATATCCTTGATTCAAAAGTCATTCAGGATTTAAAAGATATCGCCGCAGTTGGCCACAGGGTTGTACATGGAGGAGAAACATTTACAAAACCCCACGTTATCGATTCATCAGTCCTAAAAAAAATCAAAGAATGTGCCCCTCTGGCTCCGCTTCATAATCCGGCAAATCTTTCCGGAATAATTGGTTGTCAAAAATTTATGCCTAAAACCATGCAAGTCGCTGTTTTTGATACTGCTTTCCATCAGACCATGCCGGCCCATGCTTTTATTTATTCCCTGCCGCGGAAATACTACCTTAAATACAAGGTAAGAAAATACGGATTTCATGGCACATCGCACCAATTTGTTTCTCAGCAGGCAGCGCAGATCCTTAACAAGCCTTTAAGCAAGACCAGCCTCATTACCTGTCATTTGGGTAATGGCTGCAGCATAACAGCTGTAAAAGGAGGCAAATCTATTGATACTTCTATGGGTTTTACTCCTCTTGAAGGATTGATGATGGGCACAAGATCCGGGGATGTTGATCCGGCTGCTGTTTTTTTTATCATGAAGCATGAAGGGCTAAGCATAGAACAAATGGATGATATTTTAAATAAAAAGAGCGGCCTTCTGGGAGTTTCAGGGCTTAGCAATGATATGAGGACAGTAAAAAAAGCCAAAGCCCGGGGAGATTCTCTTGCAAAACTTGCTTATGGGATGTTTATTTATAGAATAATAAAATATATCGGAGCATACGCTTTAGTTTTGGGTTCTGTTGATGCCATTTGTTTTACTGGAGGAATAGGCGAGCACGAGAAGGGCGTAGTTAATAAGGTTAGAAGCAGCATTAATGCGCTTTTTGATTCAAAGATAAAAATATTGATCATCCCTACTGACGAGGAGCTTATGATTGCTAAATTGACTAAAAGGGTGGTCTCGGCAGAAGTAACAAAAAAAAGAGGCATACAATGATGAGGATAATGTTAAAGTCAAAAATATCAAACGCTACAATTACAGATTTGCAGCTCCATTATAAAGGCAGTATAACCATCGATGAGGATATCATGGTCAGGGCTAACTTGCTTGAAGGAGAAAGGGTCGATGTTTTAAACCTGAATAACGGCGTAAGATTGCAGACTTATGTTATAAAAGGAGAAAATAAGAGCGGTCTTATCTGTTTGAACGGTCCGGCTGCCCGGCTTGGCTATAAAGGAGATAAGCTGGTTATAATTTCATATGGTCTTTTCGATGAGAAAGAATGTGTTCAGTTAAAAGGATTATACCTGGAATTAGGTGAGAAAAATGAAGTTAAGAATTCATACCTGGCCTGAGAAGATTTTAAAGAAGAAAACATCTGTGGTTGAGAATATTGACGCAGATATAAAGCAAAAGCTGGATGAGATGCTTTCTCTTATGCGCGTTAGCCAGGGCGCTGGCCTGGCCGGCAATCAGGCCGGTCTCGATCTTCAGCTGGTTGTGATAGAAGTCCAGGGTAAGGTTTATAAGCTTGTAAACCCGGTTATCATAGAGAAAAAAGGAAAGATAATCTTTCGTGAAGGGTGCCTAAGCTTTCCCGGATTGGAATTAGACATAAAACGTTTTAAAGAAGTATCAGTGAGAGCCCTTGATGACCAAGGCCAGGAACTTATTATACATGCAGAAGACCTTCTTGCTGTTGTCCTGCAGCATGAAATAGATCATATTAACGGCATTGCTTTTGTCAGCCGGGCATCTTTGTTTCAAAGGATTAAGACCTATCCCGCTTTGAGGAAGATAATAAAAAACACCCAAAAAAACATTTCCGCTTAACGCTTAAAAGGAGTGTTATGAATTGCCAGAATAAGCCAAGAAATACGAATTTTTGCACATGTACCTATGAGCCTTGTCCCCGCAAGGGTGTTTGCTGTGAGTGCATTCAATATCATTTAAAAAATGATGAACTTCCAGGATGTTTATTCCCTCCTGAAGCAGAAAAGACATACAACCGGTCACGTAGCTATTATCTATCAATCAATAAAAGCAGATGAGCCAAGCCAGAGTTAAAGAACTAGCTATTATCGGCGCAGGCATAGCCGGAGTAAGCGCAGCTATTTATGCAAAAAGATCCGGCCTTGAATTCGATATATTTGAGTCAAAAGCCCTTGGCGGGCAGCTTCTTTTAATGGAAAATATCGATAACTATGCCGGCATACCAGCAGGCACAAAGGGATTTGAGCTTTCAGAAGCTTTAAGCCGAAACTTAAGCGGGTTAGACATTGAACCAATAAATCAGGAGATTTTATCAATAAAAATTGACAAAGACCTTATTTGGCTTAAATCCCAAGAAAATAATTATACTTATAAGACTCTGATAATTGCAACCGGTGCAACTTTCAGAAGATTGGATGTTCCAGGAGAAAGCCAGCTTACAGGCAAAGGCGTATCTTACTGTGCTGTCTGTGATGGTTTTTTCTTCAAAGGAAAGACTGTGGCAGTCATCGGCGGAGGCAATACTGCGGCAGAAGAGGCTTTATATCTTTCAGATGTAGCCGAGAAAGTCTTTCTTGTTCACAGGCGAGACCAGCTAAGAGCTTTGGGCTATCTTCAGAAAGAGATATTTGCCAAAAAGAATATTGAGATTATTTTCGGTCATGTTGTTGAAAAAGTAAACGGAACAACTAAAGTAGACAGCCTGATATTGTCAAATATCAAGAACGGTGAAAAAAAACCCCTGTCACTGCAGGGAGTATTTATAGCTATAGGCATAACCCCGGCAACGTCATTATTTTCAGGTTTGCTGGACCTGGATGATTCAGGTTTCATTCTTACTGATGAGTTCCTGCAGACTTCATCGCCGCTTATCTGGGCTTGCGGTGACTGCCGCAAGCGCCCCCTTAAACAGCTAATCACAGCGGCTTCTGAAGGTGCTATTGCTTCTTTAAGTGTGTACAAGCATTTGAGAGGCCACTATATCAGCGCCTAGATAATATGAACAATAAGAATTTATCGTTGTTTTTTAGGATCTTAGTCACTATAGGCATTTTTATAGCTTTATTCAAATTTATTCCTTATCAACAGGTCTTTTCTACTTTTAAAAATTCCAATAAGACATATCTATTGCTGGCTGTTTTAGTTTTTTTTCCCTGTTACCTTATAGGTGTTGCCCGCTGGAGATATCTTTTGGCTGCACAGGGCATAAAATCAGCATGGAGTGATGTTTTTTATGCTTTTTTCTGCGGTCTGTTTTTTAATCTTTTTTTTCCTTCATTCGTTGCCGGAGATTTGTTTAGGGCTGTCTCCATATCCAGGCGTTACGGACAGAAAAAGGAAGCAGCATCATCTGTGCTTATGGACAGATTTAGCGGAGCAGTTGCCTTAAATCTTTTGGCATTGATTTCATATATTTTCGGCAGAAAATACATAAACGATAGATCAGTATTCCTTACATTATCGATTTTGACACTGGCAATGATTTTTTCCAGCCTGGTTATTTTCAGCAAAAGATTTTTCGGCCTTTTGGCCAGGGTCCTTTCAGCAAAACCTAAGCTTCACCTTAAAATAATATCACTTCATGACCAGCTTTATTTTTTCAAAAGGAAGCCGTCTGTTTTTTTCAAGAGCCTGTTTTTTTCTTTTCCTATACAGATCCTTACGGCCGCAGCCTTTTTTATAACATCCCGTTCTTTTGGATTGGACGTCAGTATTGTTTATTTTCTGATGGTTGTACCCTTAATCATGTCCATTGCTTTAGTCCCGATAACCATAGCCGGAGCAGGGACCAGAGAGGCATCTGCTGTTTTCTTTTTCTCTTTAATCGGAATAGATAAAAATATCGGCCTGGGCATATCTTTGTTTAACTTGATTTATATGGTAGCAGCCAGTATTTTTGGAGGTATTCTTTATGTTGGTATATATCATCGACGCCTTCAATCTTATACACAGGACAAAAATCCTTAAGAAT
>JAFGHG010000152.1 GCA_016939345.1 Candidatus Omnitrophota bacterium | reverse complement strand
ATATTAACTTTTGAGTCGATAAGAGTGCTTAGCTCTGTAAAATAGAGTCTTTGTGTGTTAATCTTGAAAATATTCATTTTTCTATCTATCATTATATTATTTGTTTTCTTTGATGTAAACTTATTAAATGATATAATAACATCACAAATCGAACTATGAAAAAAGCTGTTTTTCTGCTTATTATCCTTTTGCTTATTTCCTTTCATGTTTTTTCCTCAACCATTACTCTTAAAAACGGAAAGGTCATCAAAGGCAAAATTATCCATGCCAGCACCAACCATATTACTGTTGATATCGATGGAAAAGTCTTGGATTACGGTCTTTCGGAGATAAAAAGTATTGACGGCAAAAAAATAACCTATCAATCAGCAAAAAATGATTATGCCGAATACATAGCCAAAAACCGTGAATACTCTCTTGAGCTTTCAAAGGCCCAACAGCTGCTGCAAGAGCGCAGGTTTGAAGATGCAGAGACTGCCTATGAGGCTGCTCTTGAGCTTAAACCTGACAGTGTTATTGCTTTTAACGGCCTGGCCATAACCAATATCAGTATGGGCAAACTGGACATAGCCCTTGATTATTGTCAAAAAGGCATAGCTGTTGATCCAGAATTTCCCAATATCTATGGAGTCAGGGGCCAAATTTATTTATTTTTAAAAAATTATGATTTAGCTGAATCAGATTTCAAGAAAGCTATTGGTTTAATAGAAGCCAATGCAAAATTTTCCAAAGATGAGCAACTTAAGCGGCTGAAGGATTATATATCTGAACTGACTGAAGAACTCAACAGGAGAAAGCAATTAGTTGCCGCAGGCAATTTGCCTGTAGGTGTTAGACCAGAGCCTACTGCTTTTGATAATTTTCTGGACCATTTCAACAAAGGCAAAGATTATGTATTGACAGGCCAATATCTTATGGCGATTACAGAGCTGGAAAAGGCCCTTAAATACAAAAAAGACGATTATCAGACCTTTAACCTTCTTGGCGATGCTTATGACGGCCTTGGCCGCTACGAGCAAGCAAAGAAAGCTTATCTTGATTCTATAAGTTTAAAACCCGATTATCCAGAGGCTAATTATAATTTGGCTATCCTTTATGCAAACAGGTTAAGGGATAAAGAAAAGGCAATCGAATATTTCAAGCATACAATACAGGCAGATCCATTATCAGCAAAAGCCTACCATAACCTGGGAATTATATACAAGAGCCTGGCAGATTATGACCAGTCAATAGATTATTTTAAAAAGGCTATTGATATTTTTCAGATAAAAGGAGAGCTGCATCATGTAGAGCGCCTTGAGCAAGATCTAAAATCTATATATCAGAAAACCGGCAGATATCCAGAGCATGCATCTAATATGGCTGATTTGGGAAAATTGTCTGATCCGTTTTACCTTGCCGTCTTATCCGCGGCAGTTCTAATTATTATTTATGGCTTGATCATCTTTTGGACTAAGGCCAGAAAGGCGGCAATCCCTTTAGCAATTGCCATTCTCGGCGGCTGGTCGGTTTTTCTTTCGTTTATTTGTGCCGGGCTGGCTTTTATAAATTATTTTAAAATCGAAAATGAAGGGCTTTTGATTATAGTCAATCTTTTTATTTCCTTGATCGCGGTTTTCTTACTCGGCGCCGGCCTGGCTATGCTTCATCTTCAGTACTGGATAAGGAATTTTTTTCTTTTTTTTATCTTATCTGCAGGTTTCCTGTCAGTTGCAGCTGCGGCCTTTTATAAAAGGCAGCCGGTTGAGATAGTTGTGGTTTTCTCCATTTTTTTAGCTCATTTTATGCTTTTTTATTTTGGTCTTGAAAAAAAATACTTTGATAAAGACGGGCAGACTTGGCTGCGTTGAAACTGATTAAAAGATAGAACATGAGGATTTTACATACTTTTTTACATTTAGTTTTGCTGTTTATCTGTTGCTTTACAGTTTTTGCTCAATCCTCTTATGTCGGCACGATGTCCGTTGATGATAAGAATTCGCTAAAATACAAAGCAACAGAGGTGTTATTTCAAAAAAAGACAGATTTTTTTAATATCAACGATACTAATATTTCAGAACAGATAAGGGTTGATTTTAATAATGGCCGGATTAGCGAAAAGTGTTTTTCAATACTACTAAATGCTCTTGCAGAAATCAATAAAAAGGAGCTCTTTTTAGCCGAGGAACATCTTCAAGATGCCTTGCTTCTTAATCCTGATTACCACAATATATACATGCTTTTGTCAGTAGTTAATTATGATTTAGGAAATTATGAGCTTGTTTTAAGCTATTGTAATAATTTTATCGACTTAAAGGGTTTTAACCCTACAATTTATTTAATTAAAGCTTATGCTTATTTTTCTTTGAAAGATAATTCAGGATGCCTTCAGTTTTTAAAAAAATATATTCAATATGTACCTAATGATGCCATTGTCCTGCTTAACATAGCCATACTTGAGATAATAGAGAGAAATCCCAAAAGAGCTCTTTTTTATGCCCAGAAAGCAAAAAGATCCTCTCCTGATAATCATCAAGTTTTTAAGGTCATCGCCGATTCCTATTTTAGATTGAAAAACTATGATCAAGCCAGAGAAAATTACCTGATTGCAATTTCAAAAAACCCAAAGGATATTACTTCCTTGATAAACATTGCCGGAGTTTTTTATGAACAAAACGACAACCAGCAGTCTCTTATTTATCTTAATAAAGCCCTGGATATTGATCCCTCTAACCATACGATATTCTATAATATAGCAAACATATATAAAAGGCAGAAAGACTATGATTTTGCATTTAGAAACTTTAAAAAAGCTTTAAACCTTAACCCTGACGATATCCTGACAATCATCAACCTTGGTTTTTGTTCCCTGTCCTTGTCAAATCCATCAGAGGCCGTAACATATTTCAATAAAGCCATAGAAATAAATCCCGGCATGACTGAAAGTTATGAAGGCCTTGGCTTTGCTTATTTAAAGCTTAATGACTATATTAAAGCAAAGAATAATTTTCAAAAGGCACAGTATCTCTACATGCTCAGTAAAGATATCACTAAAAGCCAGGAAATGGGATATTTTATAGATTTGATAAAGTGATTTTTCAATGGATTTTTTTTTAATAGATGTTATAATCTCATTTTTTGAATTTCTGCCGCTATTTTATACAGATTTATTGACAGCCTTCTTTTGGTCATGTCCGGCGTGGTAGATTTGAAAACTTGAGGTAGTTGACAAGTTAATAGTTTTCTTTGCTATGAATAGTT
>JAFGHG010000151.1 GCA_016939345.1 Candidatus Omnitrophota bacterium | reverse complement strand
TTTCAGTAATTTTCTTCCCGGCATTTCCGGAGAATGGGGCATTCCTTTATGGGTCTTTTATGTAAACCGGGGCCAGGGCGTGGTCAGCTTTGGCATACAGGATAAGGATCACTCTATACTAGAGTTTTTTCCGGCCAACAAAGCCTATACTTTCGCGCCTTATCTCGGCTTTCGTACTTTTATAAAAATAAATAACAAAGATTTTTATGAACCTTTTGCTATTTTCTCGACTGCTAAAAATGATATGGTGATAAAAAGCTCATCACTGCAGGTCCAGGAAAAAAATCCTCACTTAGGCCTTGCTGTCACAGTCAAATATTTTACCCTGCCCAATACGTCTGTTGCCGCATTAGTGCGAAAGGTAGTGATTAAGAATACATCCCGAAGCGCGGCAGATATAGAATTGATAGACGGTTTGAGCCGGATAATACCTTTTGGTTCAGTGCACGGCTTTTTAAAGGAGATATCACGCACCCTTGAAGCCTGGATGCATTCAAACATCGAAGACAACCTTGCTACTTTCCGCCTGATAGTCGATCCCAGAGATGTAAGCCATACCCGTTTCATAGAAGGAGCTAATTTTCACTACTGCTTTACTGCAGATGACCAGAACAAGTCAAGGCCTTCTATGATAGTCGATCCTGCTGAAGTCTTCGGCCAGGACACTTCTTATACAAAACCTTTTGCTTTCATCGCTAAAGATTTTAAGAGGCCGAATGAGCAGATTACTCTTGGCAAGACCCCCTGTTCTTTTGCTTACCTTAGACAAAAGCTGGCCGCTAAGAAAGAAATAACTATATACAGCATCTTCGGAGCCTCGTTTAAAAAAGAGCTTATCAGGAAAAACATAAAGGAATTCAGCCCGCAGTTTATTGACCAGAAGGAGAAGGACAATGAGCTTTTGATCGAAGACCTCAAAAACCATGCCCTTTGCGTTTCTTCTTCGCAAGAGTTCGATAATTACGTAAAGTGTACTTACCTGGATAATGTCTTAAGAGGAGGGTTTCCTTATTATCCTGAATACGGCTCTCAAAAAATTAACCAGAGAGTCAATAAGAATGCTTATTATGTTTTTTCCCGAAAGCACGGCGACCTCGAGCGCGATTATAACTATTTTAATCTTTTACCTTCTTATTTTTCAGAAGGCCAGGCCAATTACCGCGATATAAACCAGAACAGGCGCATGGATATTTTTTTCAGCCCTTCAGTAGGATTGCAGAATATTATTTATTTTTTGAATTTTCTAAAAATAGACGGTTATAACCCCCTTGTGTTAAGGGGTGAGAAGCTGATATTTGAAAAACCAAAAGCCAAGAGTCTTCTAAAGAGCTTCAGCATTAAGGATCAGCGCCTGATAAATCTTATGACCCGGGGATTTTATCTCGGCGAGTTCTTCAAGCTTCTTGAAGAAGAGGGGATAAAGGTCAAGAACGGCAAAAGGAAGAGCTTAGCCTGCGAGCTTTTAATCAGGGGTAAACGCCGGCAGCAAGCAGTACATCAGGAAGGATACTGGATAGACCACTGGCGCTACAATCTTGATCTGATAGAGAGTTTTCTGTATTTTTATCCTGATAAAGTAAGGGATCTTTTTCTGGGTAATAATTATCTTTTCTGGGATGATGAATATAAAGTCAAAAAGCGCATTGACCGTTACCTGTTGAGAGCAGGAAAAGTCTATCAGGGCGAAAGTGTAGAGGTCATAAGGCAGAAGAGATCGGCACTAAAAGAACGAAAGACTTTTAGGAACTTCTTAAGGACCAGGAGCCGGAAAGTATACAGGACCAATCTTATCTCTAAGTTGCTCACCCTTATTCTGAATAAGCTGGCTACGCTTGATCCTGAAGGAATAGGCATTGAGATGGAAGCAGATAAACCCGGCTGGTGCGATTCTTTTAACGGCCTGCCGGCTCTTTTTGGTTCCTCAATATGCGAGACTTTTGAGCTTAAAAGGGCTCTGCTTATGCTTCATTCTGTTTTAAAGGTACTTTCAAAGAGGGGGGTAGCCCAGATAGCTCTGGCCAAGGAAATCAGTGATTTTCTGGCTAAGATGCATTCTGCGATAAGCGTAAACCTGCGCTCTAAAGCAAAAACCAGAGATTATGCTTTTTGGAACAGGGCTAATACCATAAAGGAAGACTTCAGAAATAAGGTATTTTTTACAATTTCCGGCAAAGAAGAGCAGATATCCTTGAAAAAATTAGATAAATTCATCCAGGAGGCCATGTCCAAGCTTAATTTTGGGTTAAATAAGGCAAAAGACAAGAAAACCGGCCTATATTCAACATATTTCACTTTTACGGTCAAGAAATACCAAAAAAAGAACAGCCATATTATGCCTTTAGCTTTTACCCGCCACAACCTGCCTTTGTCTATGGAGGGTGTAACCCATGCCTTAAGGGTCGAAGGAAAACAGGCCATTATAGGCAGTGTCCGCAGGTCTGGTCTTTATGACAAGAATATAAAGATGTATAAACTCAATGTTTCTTTGAAAGATGAGTCTTTGGAAATAGGAAGAAGCCGGGCTTTTGTTCCTGGCTGGCTGGAAAACGAGTCTGTATGGCTGCATATGCAATACAAGTACCTGCTTGAGGTTTTAAAGAACGGCTACTATAAGGAGTTCTACCAGGATTTTTATAATTGTCTGGTATGTTTTTTTGACCCTGATACCTATGGCCGAAATATACTAGAAAACTCATCTTTTATTGTAAGCAGCGCTTACCCCGATAAAACTTTATGGGGAAGGGGCTTTGTGGCCCGTTTAAGCGGGGCAACAGCTGAACTTCTTAATAT